>QNBK01000394.1 GCA_003644105.1 Spirochaetota bacterium
AAAGCTTTACAGCATCGTTGTACTTGATAACTCCACCGGTGTGGCTGTCTCTGATATCCGCGGCTTCGATTATGAGGGGCTTCTTGCCCGGTTCAGAAAACCTCTGGAATTGAGGAGAATTGACTTCCGGGAATACCCGGTTTTCGGATTTCTATTTACTGAGACGGATGAGGATAACTTTACCGAGCTGAAAGAGATTCTCGAATCGGACTTGAGCGAATTTATCTGTTAAGATTGTTTATGCCGGAAAATACAGACGAAAAAACTACAGAAAGAACCTACACCCGAGCTGATTCCAAAGTGGAGGTGAAGGGTTTTGAAGCCCGTCATTACGATATGATGCTGAACACTGTTACCCTTGGAGCCTATCCTTTCTTTATCCGGAAGGTTGTTCGGGAAATGCAGATACAGACTGGAAACAGCATTCTTGTATTCGGATCGGGAACCGGACGGAATCTGGCATTGATGGATCAGCATCTTTCCGGGGAAGGGCGGATTATCGGCCTGGATATCGGTGAAGAGATGCTCAGACAGGCCCGGCGGCGATTTGACGGACATCCCTATATCAGCATTGAAAACCGGCGGATTGATGAAGATTTGCCCTATCAGGGGGAGTTCGATAAGGTGTTTATATCCTTTGTCCTTCATGGATTCATTCAGGAGGACCGGGTTGTGATTATTAAGAATGCCTTTAAGGCCTTACGTCCCGGCGGCGAGTTTATCATTCTGGATTACAATGAGTTTGAACTGGCTTCTTCTCCCTGGTTAATCCGCTCAATATTCAAGATGGAGTGCCCTCTTGCTACTGATTTTGCGGGAAGGGATCTCCAGGGAAACCTGGAGGAACATGGATTTGATGAGTTCCGGGTTCTCACACATTTTCGGGGATATATACGGCTTCTGGCCGCAAAGAAGACGGCCTGAATGTCTCTATCAGAGCCGACGGATGAATTAACCCGGGCTGCAGATATAATCAGAAACGCAAAGCGCCTGGTGGCCTTTACCGGTGCAGGTATATCTGTTGAAAGCGGCATTCCGCCGTTCCGAGGCCCTGATGGACTCTGGAGCCGTTACGATCCCCAGGTTCTGGATTTAACGTTCTTTCAGCAGCATCCGGAAGATTCCTGGAAGGTGATTAAAGAGATTTTTTACGATTTCTTTGGAAAGGCCCGGCCGAATCCCGGTCATCTGGCCCTGGCGGAACTGGAAAGGGCGGGAATACTCAAGGGTATCATCACCCAGAATATCGACAATCTGCACCAGGAGGCCGGAAGCCGGAATGTGGTTGAGTTTCATGGAAGCAGCCGGAGGTTGAGCTGTCTTTCATGCTCTGAGAATCGGGAGTTTCGGGAAGATATGCTTGCTGAGCTGCCGCCGATCTGCCCCGATTGCGGCGGTCTTCTCAAGCCGGATTTTATATTTTTCGGTGAGGGCATACCTCCACATGCTTACCAGCGTTCTGAAGAGGAAACGCAAAATGCGGATGTCTGGCTTGTCGTGGGTACCACCGGGGAAATAATGCCGGCCTCCATGTTTCCCATAGAAGCTCATGGTAATGGTGCAACCATTATCGAGGTGAATCTACACCCTTCGAATTACACCTCTTCCATCACCGATATCTTTTTACAGGGGAAGGCCGGTGTGGTGCTTCGGGAGCTGGCGGATAGGGTTATTTGACCTCTGCCGTCCTTGAGAAGAGATACCACAACTAAGCTCTCGTGAATCGTTGCGATAAAGCCTCCCTTGTTCTAGCGATACTCGCCCTTTGGGCTCCGTTCCGACGAACTGCGGAGGGCTTTTCTCCACGATTCACGGGAGCCTGGTGCTATATCTCGATGCTCAGCGGGTCGGTGGATTCGGGAACCACTTCCCACATCTCATCGGCAAAGTCTTCATTTTCAACAATATCCCCGATGGGCTGGGCGAAGTATTTTGCCGTCGCTGTTACAGCTGCGGTTCCGTCGGCCAGGAGTATTTCTCCGGTTCCCTCAAAGATCCGACCCCGGCTTCCGGTGATACGGCCTACCACCTTGATGGGACCGTCAATAGGCACCGGTTTTTTGAATCTTACCGAGAGTTCGGCGGTAACCCACCAGGAATCTTTATGCTCGATAAGAACCGCCCGGCCGATAGTTTCATCCAGAATTGTTGAGGCGATTCCCCCGTGGAGACGTCCGGGGTAGCCCTGGTGCTCATCGGCGGGATCGAATATTCCCACCAGTTCCTTTCCTTCAATTTCAAAAAAACGGGCCTTCAGGCCGAATTTGTTTTTCAGTCCGCAGACAAAGCACATATGGCTGTTCGGTTGTTTGTTTGTGATAATCTTTGGCATGGGGGGATCCTATCACAAAGAGATTTTTTAATCCTCCCAATCAAGAAGGGGTTGGCCTTCCAGTTCGAGAAGCTTTCTTTTTGTGTTAACACCTCCGGCGTATCCGCCGAGTGAGCCGCCTTTTCCGATGATGCGGTGGCAGGGGATGATAATGGAGATAGCGTTGGCGCCGTTTGCAGAACCGACAGCTCTCACGGCTTCAGGTTTTCCAATCATTTCTGCCAGATCGGAATAGGTCCGGGTTTGCCCGTATTTTACACCGAGCAAAGCTGTCCATACGGCTTTTTGAAAATCTGTTCCGATTGTGAGCAGCGGAAGGTCGAACCCGGTTCTTTTTTTCAGGAAATACTCATCAAGCTGCTTCTCCAACTCTTTGAGCAGAGGAGAATCACCTTCTCTGTAATCCGCGTTTAATCCTTCCTGTATTCTTTTATCTATCTGTTTTCGCATTGTTCTATAAACCCAGTCACATAGGCAGATCTTTCCTTCAGACGATCCCAGGATCAGTTCCCCGTAAGCGGTTTTCAACTGTTTGATTTTAATTTCGTCCACCGTATCCTCCACGTTCCATTATCCATGATAGGGTAGCACAGAGGTATCGTATGCGATCCCGATTTGATGAACGCAGTGATATCAGCCCGGAAGAAGCAGCTTTATTTCTCAAACACAACGCCTTGAAGCAGGGAGCTGCTCCAACCGGAGTAACTGAGTCCCGGGAGAACCTCTTTTATGCTTTCCGGGGCAGGGGCAGCAGATACGGTGAGCCTGTGAACCAGCTGCTTCCCCG
>QNBK01000395.1 GCA_003644105.1 Spirochaetota bacterium
CCCCAGATTTCAGTTCCCGCCAGAGAAAGGGCCCATTGAAACTTGGAAACCACCGCCACGGCGCAAAGCCCGGTAAAAGGGTAGGAATCCGGTATTTTGGGATTGATAATGGCATAGGCATCGGGAAGCTCATCCTCCCGGGGCATGTGATGATCGAAAACCAGGACATCCATCCCCAGTTCCCCCGCCAACTTGATTTCCGGAAAATCAGTAACCCCGCAGTCCACGGTAATAACCAGAGTTACATCCTCCGCCGCCTTTTCGACAAGAACCTGCGGGTTCAGACCGTAGTCTTCATCCCCCAGGGGTACCCGCCACTCGGGATTAAGACCGACCATCCGGAGGGTTTCCACCATCAGAACTGTGCCGGTAATACCATCAGCATCTTTATCGCCGCAGATAAGAACCTTCTCCCCCTCCTCCGCTGCGGCAAGAACTCTCTCCACCGCCTTTTCCATATCAGGGAAGATAAAGGGGTTATGGAGAAAACGTTCATCCTCCTCGAGAAAGAAGGCCATCTGTCCCGGCGATCCCATCTCACGACGGGTGAGAATCGAAGCTGTCAGTAAATCCAGATTGTGGGACGCCGCCAGGGCCCGGACCTTATCACCCTCTATCGGTGGTTTCACCCACTTCATTCCGGTGCAATCTCCTCAAGAATCAGGCTGCCCCGTTCAGCAGGAGCATTACAGCCCACACTCACAGAACCATCCAGTCTCTGAACTCCCGCTTCAAGTTTTGCCTCATCCTCGGCCCAGACCCTCATCAGGATATCACCTGTAACAACGGATTCTCCGGTTTTCTTCAAGAGCTCAATCCCCGCCAGAGCCTCCACCGGATCGGCAGCGGTATCCCGGCCCACACCCAGTGCAACTCCGGCCATACCCACCGCAAAAGCATCTATTTCAGAAACAAATCCTGCCGACTCAGCTTTGATTTCCCGGGAGAACTTTGCCCGTGCCTTGGCGTACATGGCATCCAGATCGCCAAGGATGCCCCCCTGATATTCAACATTGGACCGGAACTTCTCCATGGCCGAACCATCGGCAACGGCCTTCCGGCAGCGCTCTTCAGCCTCGTTAACATCCTTCGATATTCCCGCAGCAATGAGCATCCAGGCCGTCAGACGGTACGTTACTTCCATCACATCTGGTGGTCCCTCACCTCTCAGACAGGCAATGGATTCCTCCACCTCCAGGAAGTTCCCCACCATACGGCCCAGGGGTTCCGACATATCAGTGAGAACCGCAATCACCCGGCGGTCCAGGCTCTCCCCGGTGCGTACCAGAGATTCAGCCAGGGCCCGGGCATCCGCGGGAGTCTTCATAAAGGCGCCCTTACCGCATTTCACATCCATCACCAGAGCATCAGACCCTTCGGCGAATTTCTTTGAAAGTATGCTGGCGGTAATCAGGGGAATGGACTCCACCGTGGCAATCACATCCCGCAGGGCGTACATCTTCCGGTCGGCTGGAACTACCTTTTCACTCTGCCCCGTCATGGCAAAACCCACTCCGCCGACTCCATCCCGGAACTTCGCCGGAGTTAAAGCGGTGGTATAACCGGGAATGGAGTCCAGCTTGTCCAGAGTCCCCCCGGTATGTCCCAGGGCGCGGCCGCTCATCATGGGCACTCTCACCCCGCAGGCCGCAGCGACAGGAGCCAGAATCAGTGATATTTTATCCCCCACCCCGCCGGTGGAATGTTTATCAACAAAGGGTCCTTTCACACCCGAGAGATCGATCACCTCGCCGGAGTCGATCATGGCCCGGGTAAGGTATCCTGTTTCTTCGGGGCTCATACCGTTTAAAAAGGTAGCCATGCACCAGGCGGCAGCCTGATAATCGGGGATACTGCCATCGGCATATCCTTTGATAAATGTGGAAATCTGCGCATTGCTCAGGGGTTTTGAATCCCTCTTGGCAGCAATGATATCAACGGTTCTTAACGACTCACTCATAAAGCCTCCTTCAACGGCCATGAATCCAGTCTAATGTATTGTACCCCTTCAGGGTGCAGAATTGATTGATTTAAAATGACCTCTCCCGCCCTGAGGATAGCACGTTTCCCGTTATCTTATCAGACAGTTACCGAAATTCTTGGCGGAGCACAGATCCTTCTGAATAATTCGTATGATATTAAGAATTGTTTTGAAGAATTTCTATCCGAAGAACATCGGACGTTTGTTAATATGCTCAGGATCATGGAGTCCCACTTTCCCAGACATGAGAAATCAGCAGGGGGAAGGGGGCGCAGGCCATATGAGAATCCACCAATTCTCAAAGGAGCCTACTTGGCCAAGTTCTTCTTTTAAATAGAGTCCAACCGTAATCTTTAAAATCGCCTCCAAACCGACTCCACTCAAAAACGAATCTGCGGATTTGTTGGCATTCCCAGTTCGGTAACTTTCTCCTGACGATTAAAAGAGTTAATCCCACATAATAAAAAGGCTACCAAGCGGACGATGAGCGCGATGGAGGTCAACTTCTACATTCTATATCCCTATACCAGCTGCCAGATAGACAACCGGGTAAGACCGAATATAGGCAAGGTCTTTCACACCACCGGCAAGTTGGGTTATGGCTCCCAGAGTGTATACGAGGTGAAAGCATTTATAGCGGCGCTGGAACTCTGTACTCAGGTTAATAGTGAATCCGTTTTGATTGCATCTTCGCTTGACGAGAACGTATAGCAGTAACCGAAATTTAGCCCTGGCTCAACGCTCCAGACACTGCTGATGACAGCTCGATATTTAACACCGGCTTCTATTTGAGTAAAATGAAGTGCGCCTTTCGGGATCGTATGATTCCTGCCGTCCCAGAAACCCAAGTCGATCTCCTCGGAGAATATTAGAACGGAGTAATTTAAGGCGATACCGGGTGCAAATCCGGTCATGGCGGGAGAATAGCATTCTGCTGCCAGCCTGAAAGCTGGTGAAATCTTGGTCTTAAATTGAACTGTCGCTCCAAACGGGAAATGAATGGTATCATACCCCAGGGCAGAGCCCTGGACCCGGAGTCGCTCAAGCGACTCCCTGTTCCGCGGCAGAGCCGCGGGGTATGAAACCATGCTTTCCCTTCGCTCATTCTGGA
>QNBK01000396.1 GCA_003644105.1 Spirochaetota bacterium
AAAGATGCCGAGAACGCGGGAAACAGCTGCGGAATGGATCTCTACGGCGGTGTGGGACTCTTCGGGGCCTTTCTTGCCGGCCGTTTTGATGTGGTGGTGGGTGTGGACCGGGATAAGAGAACCAGAAAGTACTGGAAGCAGCATGTGGGTAAAAGCGGTACCTTTCACCCGGTATCCCTTGAAGATTATACCCGAAGAAGAATCGAGCCCAAACCGGATTTTATTATCGTTGACCCTCCGCGTACCGGCCTTTCACCGTCGATTCGAAAAATCTTTTCCAGACTCAAAGTACCTCAAATCTCTTATGTTTCGTGTAACCCGGTTACACAGGCACGGGATATCAAAGAGCTCAGGGCTGCAGGTTATAAATTGACCGATTACGGGGTGTTCGATCTTTCGCCTCAGACAGCTCATGTGGAGACGGTGGCCCGGCTTGTAATATGATGCTTCCCGAGGGTATTCGTTTTGTGCCGGTTCTTTTTTTTCTTTTTATTGCCGGTCTGCAGTTTTCCACTGCTGAAGAAACATCGATTGATACCGATCCTCTCTGGCGCCGGGCTCTTGGCGGAGAAATCAACACCTTTGCCGCCCAGGGGCCGGGAGGTGATGTATACATCGTTGCCGATGACAGAGCCCTGCACAGCCTGAACCCCCTGAGCGGCGAATCCAACTGGATTTACCGTCCCGGAGGGAGGCTGCGTTCGATGCTGATGGTGGCTCCCGATGGTACAATTTACGCACAGAACGACCGTCAGGAGCTTTTTGCCGTAACTCCCGGGGGAACCGGCCGGTGGAAACTCCGTATGGGAGCTGAGGCCGCTTCACTGCCGGCAGCCGCCCCGGACGGCAGGGTTGTTATCCCTCTGACAGGCGGCCGGATCGTATGTGTTTCCCGTTACGGTGTTATTCTCTGGAGTATTGATGAAAGCGCCGAAGCTTCAGCGGCCCCTGTTATCAGCTCTCAGGGGTTCGTCTGGCTTCCCCTTTCCGACGGCCGGATTGTTGTACTTGATATCCGGGGGGAAAAACTTGCACAGGCTTCTATGAGGGCTGCCGTTTCGATTCTGGCAATGGATTCCTCCGGTCGTATCTGGGCCGGAGGCTTTGACGGTAGACTGGCGGTTTTTCGGGAAGAGTGTCTTCTTGAAAATCCAACGGACAATTCAATCAGTCTGGAGCCTGAATTTGAAGTCAGACCGGCCTCTTCCAGAGTATCGGCAATTCTTACCGATGAACGCGGATATGCTCAGGTATTTCTGGCAGATGGTGATGCGGTCAACTACGATAATCAGGGAAATGAATTGAACAGAGAACGAATTGCTCTCAGCGGAGGGGCTCCCTCGGCCACTGCCGGTGGTGTTGTTTTTGTACCCGCATCCGATGGTGGAATACGTATTGTCTATCCGGATCTTCCTCCGGGAGAATTGAGGGGAAAATCTGTTCTGGCCGAACCTCTGCTCAGTGACGAAGGCATACTTATTGCCGGCGGAGGAGATTGGATACTCTACGCATGGAGGGCAGCTGTTCCCGGAGCCGGCTGGCGGCAGTTCAGGGGCAGTTCCCGGAGATCGGGAACCTTTCCCTCGGAACCTGTACCCATGGACCGTCAGGAGGCCAGGCGAAATCCGGGATTTTTCTTCAGAGAAAAAATGGCGGTTTCAGATGATATTTCCGTAAGAATGGAATTGATGGAAGAGCTGGAATCCTATCCTGATTCCAGAAGTATGCGGCAGGAACTTCCCTGGGTGGATCTCCTGCTGGAAGATCTGGTTTCTGTGGGAACAATCCGTTCTGTAAGTCTCCAGGATCAGTCCCTGCTCTCCCATCCTACTGTACGGGCCAGGGCTTATCTTCTGTTGGCCGAAGGTGAAGATTTCCGTTCCAGGAATCTGATTCTTGAATGTCTGAAGTACGAGGGTGATTCAGCCGCTCTGGCCGCCGGCTTCCGTGCTCTGGGATTAGTTGGATCTGACTGGGACGGTGCGTCCATGAGGCTGATTGCCCGGCGTTACCGGGAGTTCGCACCGGCGGGGGAGCAGCTGACATTGGAAACCGGCAGAGCGCTGGCAGACCTGGTGCGTTACAACGGTGATATCAGCGATCCGGCCGGCAATGCTCTGATGCTCAGTCTTTTAGGTAGTAATCTCTCGGCATCAGGCCGGGAAGAACTCATCGCTATAATCCGTAATGTTGCAGGTCTTTAAAAAAAAACCGGACATCCGGTTTTTCAGAGACTATAATTCATTCAGAGGAGCCATCGAATGACCCGAACCAAATATTCCCGTTTGTTTTTCTTATTAACCGTTTTTCTTGCTGCCGGTGCTATTCTCTGGTCTGAGGATGTTCAGGTAGACCGGGATGAGCTGGCCAGTATCGGGGATCAGTCCATTAAATTCATCAATTACGTCGGTCCGTATGAATTTATCAACACTCTGGACCAGATTCGAGGCATCGGGCGAACCCTGGGGGACGGAATCAACCCTCTGAAATCGGGAGAAGCTTCCCTTGGCGGTAAATACCGCATTCTTCACATTATCAGCCCTGAAATTGAAACAGGCCTGGATGCGGATATTTTTATCATTGAAGATGGAGCCGCAGTGGATCATATCAATAATCTTCGCACGATAATTGCCGGATATCTTGAAACAACCTACGGTTTTTCCAATAGAGATGCCTATCTTGTCGCTGAGTTTGTTACTTATTACAACGCCGTCTACCGCGGTGATTTGGAAATGGCAAAAGAGCGGTATAAGAAACCGGTAGTTGACGCTCTGAGTGCTGAGAAAATGGGTTTGGATACGCATTATTCCAATTGGCCGGGTAAAACACAGATTCTCATACCCCTGAGAGCAGGGGTATTCACACCCGGGGATTCTGCTCCTGTGGTTGATACCGGCGCTATCACCGACAATCAGGTAATCGATGAAATAAGAAAAGAAAAGGATATGGGCATTGAATCCCGGCAGGGTATGGTTGAACTCCGGGAGAACGAGATTGATAAAGATCAGGCTCAGCTGGATGAACGCCGGGATGAGGCAGCTCAGAAGGATGAAGCTGTCAGTGAGGAGCTTGGAACCATTACTGACAAAGA
>QNBK01000397.1 GCA_003644105.1 Spirochaetota bacterium
GCAAGACTTAATATTAAGCACATGAATAGAACATCTGTTAAGGATAGATACCTAGATATGGCTGCTTGTCCTGTACCTGTTATATGGGGAGCTAACCTAGAAGAAGATGGTTCTGTTGATACTGCTAAACCTGCATTAGTTATTGGTGTTGATGAAGCATTTGTATTTACTGGGACTAAAGATGAAGCTGACTTCCAGTGGAGAGAGCTTAGTGGTTCAAGTATAGATAAGTTGCAAGAAGACCTCAAGGTTATCCAAGATGAGATTACTACAGGTGTTATTAGAGCTACTGCCTCAGATACAACAACTACTAAGACTGCAACTCAGAGTATGTATGAAGCTGGAGAAGCATCTAATAGAGTTACTGTAATTGCTAACCTTATGGAATTTGGTATTAACAAGTCTATAATGTATCTACAAGACTTCATGAACGATGATTCAATTGGTTTCATGAAGGTTAATAAAGATTACATATCTATACCTTCTAATGGTCAAGATACAAGAACTGTTATGGAGATGTACTTAGCTGGAACAATTAGTTATGAGACGTATATACATTCATTACAGAAGCAAGAGGTGATTGATGTTCCTTCTATAGAGGAGGAGATTAAGCGTATTGAAACTGCTACATTCAAGCCTAAACCATTAGTTAAAGAGCCAACTACCAATACTGTTGACAATAAGATTAAACAAGATGTAGAAGATGAAGAAGAGTAATTTATGATATAATTTCCTTAAGACAGTGGATACTGTTTATTAAAACTAAGGGCATACGTTATGGATTTAACAAAATTATTAGAACAAAGTAAAACATTTGAAAACGAAGAGTTTGCTACACAACTGCAAACATTCGCTGACAATTACACAGAGATGAATGGTAAAGTTCAGTCTCTTACTGGAGACCTTAATAAGTCTATACAGAAGAGAGAATCATTTAAAGAGATGGTAAAAACTAAGTTCTCTATTGACGAAGTATCTGATGAAGCATTAGATGGTGCTATTAAAGGTATGGGACAAAGAGGTACTGAAGATTTACGTAAAGCATTATCTGATAATGAGACTAGGTATAAGTCTGACTTAGATGCAGCTAACAACAGGTTACTAGGTGGGGAATTAGACCTTGCTATATATAGGACTGGTGTTTTAGGTGGTATAGA
The DNA here is from genome assembly GCA_003644105.1 of Spirochaetota bacterium. GTDB lineage: Bacteria > Spirochaetota > Spirochaetia > DSM-2461 > DSM-2461 > UBA2779. The sequence goes on from QNBK01000397.1 coordinate 1,158, forward strand.
TTCACAGGTAGCTAAGGATTTAGTACTTGCTGAGCTTAAACGAAATGCTGTGATTGAGAATGGGACTATTGTTTATTATGATAATAATGACTTGGTTATGAAAGATGGTAAACCACTAAACATCTCTGATAGAGCTGAAGGATTAAAGTCTAGTCAAGACTATGAATTCATCTTTAAGAAGGGTGTTAAAAAGGGTGGAGGTAAAGATGGTCATAACTCAGGAGACTATAAACCTAAAGTAGATGTGGCAAAGCTAACTCACGGAGAGAAGGCTAAGTTGATGAAAGAAATGGGGAATGAAGCATACCTGAAGATGGTTCAAACTCAATTAAAAAAAGGAGCTTAAAATGGCTTTAAAAATAGATAATGAAATAGTAAAGACAGCGATGACAGAAGTTTTAATGCAGAACATTCAAGGGTTTAACGAAGGTACTAATGGTGCTATCGGACTTAGTTCTCATTATATTATGGGTGATATGGAAGAGTATTCTCAACTAGCTGAGATTGCTTCACTTGTTGGACGTAGAGATATTAGTGTTGATACAGATGCTACAGTTAAAGCACTGTCAAGTATTGATGACAACTCAGTTATCTGTTACTTCACAACTGGTTCTATTGAATTCAAGAAAGTTGATGCTCGTAGATATGGTTCAGATGTAGCTGGATTCTCAAGTGCTATTGGTACTCAAATTGGTGTAGGTTTTGTTAACTATATGTTAAACAGAGTTATTATTGCAGGTACTGCTGCAATTACTTCTGAGTCTGGTCTTGTTACTGGTGATGGTCTAGCTCCTGTTACATATACATTACTTAACACAGGTTTATCTACATTCGGAGATGCTTCTAGCTCAATTGTATGTTGGGTAATGAATGGTGCAACTTACCACGCTCTAATGGGAGATGGTATTACTAATGCAATGATTGATTCAGTAGCTGGTGGTATCATTAATACTGGTACAACTAATACTCTTGGTCGTCCTGCTTATGTAACTGATGCTGCTGGTCTTGCTATGACTGCTGGTGTTGCTGTACTTGGTTTAACTGTTGGAGCATTTAAAATGGCTGAAACAGAAACTAGAGAAATCTTCAGTGAAACTGTTGGTGGTAAAGAGAATCTTAAAGTAAGAGTACAGGGTGAGTCTGATGTTCTTATTGGTGTTAAAGGTTATTCTTACACTGGTGCTGCTAATCCTACTGATGCTGTTCTTGGAGATGATGCTAACTGGTCATTAGTTTCTACTGACACTAAGTCTAGTGCTGGTATTTTAATCAACGTAGCGTAGGTTGATAAGATGACTATTGTCTATTCAGATGATAAATCAGTTAAGAGTCAAACTGGAGTAGTTCACGCTACTCCTAGATTCTTTGATGTTGTAGATTCTACTGCCACAAAGGTAATTACTGATGATGTTAAGATTATTGATGCTTACGAAAAAGCTGGTGTACCAACGGAGAAGTTAACTAAACCTAAGACAACTGCTACTAAGTTGCCTAAGAAGAAATCTAAAGGAGATAAAGATGGCTCTAATTAATGCTTCATTCGAGGCTTCTAATAATAGTTTAAATGATGTTATTACTCAGACATATTCTATTAGTGCTTTAGTTGCACAGTCAGAAAGTTTTGATGATGGTGCTGTAGCAAGATTAGGTTACCTTAAGTATGAAGATTTAATTTATCTAGGAGATTTACCTAGGTCAGTTATTATTACAAGTTGTAAAATACTTGTAGATGATTCTTTTACTGCTGGAGATACTGTATCTGTTGGGATACTAGATAATGGAGATGTTATTGACCCTTGGGACTCAGATATTGCTGTAGTGACTGAAGGTTTAAGGAATGTGTCTTTAACTGGTGGAACTAAACAAAATATTGATGATAGCCTAGATGATACTGATGCC
>QNBK01000398.1 GCA_003644105.1 Spirochaetota bacterium
CTGCCGTCATCCTCTTAGAACCATCGAAGCCATCCGTTCCGCGGGATGCCGCCCGGGAATCGCCGTAGACCCGGCCCAGCCCCTTGAGGTTCTGCGCCACATGCTGCCGGCTATCGACTTCATCCTGCTGATGACGGTAAATCCCGGGTATTCAGGCGGGAAACTCGTCCCCGGAGCCATGAACAAGATTCAAGAGTTCGCTCACTACCGCGATGAGATGGGTGTAAAACTTGAACTAGAGATTGATGGAAATGTCAGCTGGGATAATATCCCGAAGATGATCGACGCCGGGGCAGACACACTTGTCGTCGGCACATCATCCCTCTTCGAAAACAAAGAAAACCGCCGCAGAGATGCCGCAAGACTGCTGGAATTAATTGGCCGATAATTTGCAATTTCATTTAGATTCAAGGAGAATAATCATATGAATAATAGAGAACGTGTTCTTCGCGCTTTTGGAAAAATCGATGGAAATCCTGATCGTCCTCCGATGCAATTCGACCTCTGCCGGAAGCTTACAGATCATTTCGGCAAAAAGCTCGGAATCAAGCCTGATTATACCCTTTCATATTACGAAGATCTCACCTACCGAATCTCAGCTAACGATATTCGCACTGCGATGGGCAGCGATTGTGTTGTGGTCGGCGGTACTGTAGCCGATGGTTTTGAGCCGAAACCTGTCCGGGAGGATATCACCCTTAACGAGTTCGGTATGGAAATGAAACCCACACATCTTTATATGGAAGTGGTGAAATGCCCACTGGCTTCCGCAGCATCAGTTGAAGACATCGAGGCCTATTCATTCCCGGATCCTACAGCTTCCGGACGATTCGTCAAAGCAGAAAGAGATATCGCAAAGTACAAGGACAGCCATTTCATCATTGGAGATGTGGAACTCAGTCATTTTGAACTGGCCTGGCACCTTACCGGACTCTCAGAGTACATGATGGCTCTGGCTCTGGAAGAACCCTGGGTGGAAACACTCAATGATAAAGTTGAAGCCTGGACCAGCTCTCTTGCTCACTCCCTGGCGTCTAGAGGTGTTGATGCCCTCTGGTTCGGTGAGGATCTGGGAACTCAAACCTCTACGCTGATTTCACCGGATATGTGGCGTGAACGCTTCAAACCCCGGCACGCCCGGGTTATTAAATCCCTGAAAGATAAATATCCCGAACTCCTTATCATAATGCATTCCGACGGTGCCGTAGCTCCCCTTGTGGATGATTTCATCGAAATCGGTGTAGATATCTACAACCCGGTCCAGCCCAATGTAACCGGGTCGGACCCCCGGGAGCTCCAGGACAAGTACGGAGACCGGATCAGTTTCTTCGGCGGCATCGACCAACAGGAACTGATGCCTTCAGGGGATATAAAAGCACTGGAAACCGAAATCAAACGCCGAGCGGATATTATGGGTAAGAATGGAAACTACCTGATGGCCCCGGCCCATATCATTCAGACTGATGTAGCTCCCGAAACCGTGGAAGCCATGATTGAAGCAGTGAAAGCTCTAGGCTGAAGGAAAATGAGGTATGAAGGGCCGACAAAGAATCTCATGGTATAAAACCCCACTGAATGGAGAAATGTATGTTAAAAAATGAATTGTATTCACGAATACTATTAGAAATAGAGAATATTTCGATTATTGATACACATGAACATATAGTCAGTGAAAATATTCGCGAGAAACAGAAAATCGATCTTTTTAATTGGTTTTCCCATTATGCATCGAGTGATCTCCGCTTACTCCCAGTCAATAATAACCTTCAGGCTGTCGGAATCCGATGCTCTTGTAATGGCCTGAAGCATCTGTGAAGGAACAAACCTCTCGTTATCCATAGTCATCTGGCCTAAAAGCGGCAGTTTCTTTGAATTGATTAATTCATGAGCCAGACCGATGCCGTGCATCACCGACCCGTGAGTTGCCTGGTAGCACTGGAGCTTGTAATGGACATCATTATTCAGATCCACTTCATGAAGGATATTCGGTTTTCCATCTGCCCCTTTTACTCCGGCATGAGCATCGAGAACGGTGGCATAACCCATGAGGTCTGTAGCGAGACGGTAAGCCGCTTCGGCGGAAGCATTCACCATGATGAAATGAGGCGCGTTAAAGGGCCGGCATTCTTCCAGTATTCTGTCCCGGACGTCGTCAGTCCATGGCAGGCCCACAACTTTCTCATCTCCGTAATCCCTTAATACCCGCTCCAGGCGTTCCTTACCCCGATTGATTACAATGACTTTCCGGGCACCCATCGCCAAAGCACTTTGCAGGGCATAAGTGCTTTGAGACCCAGCACCGATTAGAACAACGATCCGGTTCTCGATGCAGTTGTTCACCCGGGTCAGACCTTCCAGGTTGCATGCCAGAGGCTCCAGATGACAGGCTTCATCAGGTGTTACAGCAGGATCAAATTTCACTATCGGACCCAGGTCAACAAACCAGTCTGGAAGAATTGCATACTCCCGGGCAAAACCCGGGAATTCATGTCCGGTAGCCTGGGTATTCGGACAGCTGGTCCAATCCCCGGTCCCCTCATCACCACAATATATACATGAACGGTCCGAACAGGGAATATCACAACCCAGACCGACGAGGTCACCAACCTGAAATTTCGTAACACCCTCACCTACCGCATCAACACGGCAGCTGGCCTCATGGAGGATAATCGCAGGCCACTGCTTTATTCTGGGCAGGCCCTGTTTGTAAATCACCACATCGGACTGACAGACTGATGTGCGGAGGGTTTTCAGGCGAATTTCACCAGGGCCGGGATTACCGATCGATTCTTCGACCGCAGTAAATTTGCCGTTAGGTTTATCAAGATAATAAATGGTATTCTTCATTTCTAATCATTATTGTCGTTCTAACCATACCCTGACAAGCATTTCAAGTCACATATGATTGATTTTGATTGATAATGCTATTTGATATCCTTATCAAACCCCCATCAGCAGCACTGCTGCAGCAAAAGCCGGAATTGAAATTACCGTACTTAAGGAGAGAATTCCGGAGACAAGACCCTGCTCATCTTCTTTTGCCGCCAGGGTAACAA
>QNBK01000399.1 GCA_003644105.1 Spirochaetota bacterium
GAAAGCCTGCCGCCGCTGAGAACGGCCATACGGTCTGAGAGTTCCAGAGCTTCATCCAGATCCGATGCCAGAAGCAGAATTGCTGTTCCCGAGTCCCTGAGTTCCCTGATTTTAACATGAATCTGCCGGCGGCTGCGTTCATCCAGACCCCATGCGGGATCCGCCACTACCAGAAGAGGGGCATTCTCTCTCAGTTCTCTTTGAAGTATCACCTTCTGAATATTCCCGCCGGAGAGTTCTTCAAGTTTCTGTTCCGGGCTGCCGGAAATATCGCCCTCAGCCCGGCGTTCCTCAACCCATTTTTTAATCTTTCCCTGATGAAACCAGCCCCTTTTTGAGAGATTCTGTGTTTCCAGAACCATCATATTTTCAGTAACGGTTGACTGGAGACTGGCCCCCCGGCCGGTCTTGTCGGAAGGCACATAGTGAAGTCCCGCTTTCCTCAGCCCCGGGGCATTGGAGGGGACGGGTTTTGAATCCAGAACCAGAGCTCCTTTATCAACCCTGCGGTTTCCCGAAATAACATCTTCCAGGAGAGACAAACCTTCTTCTCTGAGTCCTGTTATTCCCAGTATCTCACCTGGAAAGAGCTGGAAACTAACCTTCTCAAGGGCGTTACTTCCGGAATCTCCAACACCCAAACCGAGAGCCTCGAGCCGGGCTTTACCGGTAAAACTGCTCCTCTGTTTCTTCACTGATGGTGTGTAAATCGGCTGTTCCCCGAACATCTCCCGGGTAATCGTTGAATAATCCGTATCACTTACGTCCCGGCGGCTTATCACCGTACCGTGGCGCATAACCGTTACCCGGTCGGCAATGGAAAAGACATCCTCCAGTCTGTGGGTAATCAGCAATACAGCACGACCGTCATCTTTTAATCGATCCATCAGCTGAAAAAATTCACTTCCTCTCCCTTCTTCCCAGGCCGAAGAGGGTTCATCAAGAATGAGAACCTCCGGATTGAACATCAGAGCTGCAATCATCTCTGCCCTTTGAAGTGAGGCGGTATCCATCTGGGATACCCGTGTTTCAGGGTTGATTCCTGCCAATCCCCAGTCTTCAGCGGTTTGATTGAAGAGTGACAGCTGATCTTTTATCCTTCCCGGTCTGGTAGAACGTCCGAGAACTGCAGCCTCCCGGACAGATAGAACCTCTGGCCATATATTTCGCTGTCTAATCAGAGCTGTGTTCTGAATGAGCCCTTTTGAATTTTCTTTGAGATTGACCTCTCCCGAGCTGAGTTTGAGTATCCCCGAGTCGGGTTTCAGTACGCCGGCAAGAATAAGGCCGAGAGTTGTTTTCCCCGCGCCGTTTTCTCCCACCAGAGCATGGAGGCTGCCTGAGTGCAAGTCCAGAGATACATCACGGCAGGCGGTTACTCCGCTTGACTGCCAGTGATGACTTACCCCTCTCAGACTTGCTGCAACTTTATTCATCAAGACTTTGCAGACTCAATGAACCACTTTTCATACGGCGGATCAGGGTTTCCATTTCTTTCTGAATATCCTGAGGCACATGTTTACGGAAAAGCTTTCCACCCATCGGGAAATCGACGTATCCATCGATTATCCCCACTTTACGGCTTTCCCCGGTAACCAGGTTCCCGTCAGCCCAGAGTTTTGTCCACACCTCAGCGGCTTCATCCTGCCGGATAACGGCACTGGCCAGAACAGTTCCGGGAGCAAGGCTGCTTCCCTCAGTATCAAACCAGAGAACATAAGTACCGGCCTCTTTCGCTGCAGATATCACACCCTGGTTGGCGCCTCCTGAAATGGTAAGAATCACATCCACTCCATCGGCATACAGCCCGGCGGCCAGTTCCCGGGCCTTTTCCGCATCGTACCAGTTCCCCAGCACCTTGAACTCAAGTTGTATGTCAGGGTTTACCGTCTGAAGTCCGATTTCGAACCCCGGCAGTATCTCTTTATTCATCTGGGGGTATTCCTGACCGACTATCATCCCCACCTTCAGATCTTTATTGGAGCCTTCCAATTCTTCGGAACTTGTTACCAGGGCTGCAAAATAGCCGATAATAAAGGCCTGTTCCCGGTGATCGTACACAACATCGGCAACAGAATCTCCGGACAGACCCGAACCGTCGAGTACGAGAAAGTCCTGTTCCGGAAAAGACTTGGCGGTATTCACACATATTTCTGTCATGGCAGGATTAGAAGTTACAATTAGGTCGTAACGTTTTTCCGATGCCAGAGCCATCAGCTGATTTCCCCAGGAAGCCTGATCGAATCCGCCTTCAATGGTTTTAACCTGAATACCTGCATCCTCCGCTGCTTTTTTAATTCCCGAGTCCATCATTTCGTAGGTAGGGCTGCCTTCAAGCACCCCCGGAACAAATACGGCGATGGATTTTGCATCATCATTACTCCGGCTGCCGCAGCTTGAAAGAACAACCGCCAGTACAAATATTCCAGAGATAAAAAAAATGTTACGCATGTCTCTTCTCCTATCAGGCATTGCCCGAGAGAGGGGAAAAAACGAAAAAGGACAGAGCACGGTGTAATCACCGTGTTTTTTGCCCTCTCTCCTATCCAGACTTACACTGTCGGTTACGGAATTGCACCGTATCCCCCGTACCGAAACCAAATAAGTCCCGGTATGGATTGCGGACTGTCACCGCCGGTCGGGATCGAAATCCCTCCCTCGAGAAAGCGTTATTAAAAGATAGGACTGTGGCGGAGTATCGTCAAGAGCTGAGCTCAGAATGCGTTTAAAACAACTCCTGTTCCGAACGGAATAAGCCATATCAGCCAGACAATGATGCTGAATTTGTGGAACTTTATGATCATATTTTCCTGTTTTCTCACGAGTACCACAGTGGCCCACAAGGCGTGAACCAACATCAGAATTATGGCCAGTAAGCCGGTTATTCCATGGATATCCGCCTTGAATATGCCGCTGATAATGCCCGTCAGAGCTGATATCATGGCGATAATTGCAAAAAGCAGCATATTCTGAAGGCCTCCTTTATCCGGAATCCCATTTGGGCATAAAAAACCCGCGGATCTGGACGTCGATTTCCCGCGGGTGTA
>QNBK01000400.1 GCA_003644105.1 Spirochaetota bacterium
AATAAATAATAAGACTTCGAAATGAAAGGATAAAAGAATGCGGGATTTCATTACCACAATCATTCCCGCATTCTAAACAAAAAACACCGTAATCATAATTTCAGATTCCCTTTACGACAAGATAGGAAAGAAGGCTCACAGTAAAGAAGATTTCCAGGAGTGTTCCTGCCCTGTTTGCCTGAAGTCCAGCTTTACATATCACTGCCAGTATTCAAAGTATCATTATCAGAGAGAAATCAAGATTCTCAGAGTTGAGTGCCTATACTGCGGCACGACTCATGCACTGATACCAGAGTTTTCCCTGCCGGGGACCAGCATAGGTACAAAAGAAGCCAATACTTACATCTCTTTACGGCAGGAGGGGCGTTCCCAGAGAACCGCTTCTTCAGTTTTTTCCTCCTGTGGGATGGGAGTGAATTATGGCCGACGCTTTGAATGGAGACTCAAGAAGGCCAGACTTCAGGCCATGGCTTTATTTCCCGATAAGCAGAATCCACTTCACGATCCATTAGGTTGTTTTGAATCCCGGGATCACCCAGCTCCGGCTTGTGTTCAATCCGTCAACAAGGCCTTTGCTGAAAAGGGATACAATCCGCTCTTCTTTTCCCGGAGAAATATCTTGAGAATCAGAGAAAATAAACTGACAAGTCCTCTCCCACTTAATAAGGGGGCTACCTGGATTCAGGTGATGCCCTTAGATTCCTCATAAACACAAAAAAGAAGGAGAGGCGTGTTAATGAGTGATGTAGAGATTGAATTAAGGCGTAAGAGAATCTGTGATTTCAGGCACTCGGTGGTGGCCGAATTGGGGAATCCCTATCTGAACCGGGGGCAGCTGACAAAGATGATTAAAGAGAAGTCAGAACGGGAATATGAGATCCCCTATTCAAAACGAACCACGCTGACTGCAGCGTGTATCAGACGATGGCTATCTGTTTATCGGCAATATGGGAAAGAGGGTCTGAATCCTAAAACCAGAGACGATCAGGGTAAAAGCCGTATCATCGGGGAGGATGAACAGAATGCCATAATGTCGCATCTGGAATCCAATCCCGAACTGACCGCTGTTGCAGTGGTGAGGATACTTCATGCAAAGGGAATTATTAAAAGAGAGATTTCAAGCTCTACGTTGTCTCGATTCATCCAATCTGAAGGCCTCACAACAAAAGAGCGGCGCCAAAGCAAAGAGACCGAGAAAACACTCAAATTTGATTTCTTCTCACCTCTTGAATGTGTCCAATCGGATGTGATGTACGGCCCTGCAATTCCTGATGAGAAAGGGGAAAAGCGTACGGCATTGCTGATGACGTTTCTTGATGATGCCACCCGGCGGATTCTCTACGGACGATTCTCCTTTTCAGAGAAATCCATTCTCTTTGAAAAGGGGCTCAAACACATATTGCAGTCTCAAGGCATGATTGGCCGGGCATACACCGATAACGGGAGCACTTTTGTCTCCAACCAGACCAGACGGATCCTGGATATCCTGGGTATCACCTTAAGCCACACCAAACCCGGCCGTCCCCAGGGAAAAGGAAAGCAGGAACGGTTTTTCAGAACCGTCAGGGATCAGTTTCTACGCCCCCTGGATATCAGTACCATCAAGAATCTGGATGATTTGAATGCCCGGTTTAACACATGGCTGGAATGTGAATATCATCGCTCTCCCCACAGGGGGCTCCAAGAATATATCACACCCCTTGATGCCTGGATCGCCAAGGCCCATCATATTAAGCCCGTTGCACCCGGGGTCGATCTGGATCGAATATTCCTTCATCTATTAACCCGGAAAGTCTACAAAGATTCCACTTTTACCCTCGGTGGAACGCTCTTTGAAGCCCCGGCAATCTTAAGTGGTAAAAGAATCAACATCCTCTTTGATCCCACGCCACCAGTAAAACAAGTTCTGGTGTCTCACGGGGGTAAAGAATATGGATACGCCCGGGAGGTGGATACGTACGCCAACACCCGGGTGAAAAGGGGTTATTCCCGGAAGGGCCATCTTCAATCCGGATATGAAGACTCCCATTTGCCAGTCAACTTAAGGGCAACAGATATGGGAGGAAACTGATATGAAAATGCGGGAAGTCTACTCTCATTTCAATCTTTCAGCGGACCCCTTTACCCGGGAGATTAAAACAGAACACCTCAAAAAACTCCCAGGGGTCAATGAAGCCTTGGGAGGACTACAGATTCTCTTTGATACCAGGGGTATTGGAATTCTCACCGGTAAATCTGGCTCGGGGAAAACCTGTCTTTTAAGAATAGCCACCGAGGCCCTTCATCAGGGAACCTACCAATCTCATTATATCTGTCATACCTCTGTGGGCATCCTGGAGTTTTACACCCACCTATGTCATTCCTTTGGTCTCCAACCCGGCGGGAGGCGGGCTCCCATGTTTCAGGCCATACATGATCATATCCTGAATATGCACAGAACAAAGCATGTGCATCCGGTTCTGATTATTGATGAGGCGGATAAACTGGGGAACGATATTCTCCAGGAGATCCGGATGCTGACGAACTTCAACTATGATTCACAGAATGCTCTCACCATTCTTTTATGTGGACAAGAACCCTTGATACAGAAACTGGGTCTGACTTCTCTGGAATCACTGGCTAATTCGGTTACGGTAACAGTGCGAATGAACACACTCAAAAGAGAAGAAACCTTCTCATATATTGAGCAGCGAATTGAGGATGTATCAACCGGTGGCTCCCTTTTTACCAAGGCATCCATGACGCTTATTCACGATGCATCAAGCGGGGTTATGCGGGTGATTGATAATATGGGAAAGCATGCATTGATGAAGGCTTATCTTTCTGGAAAAACGACGGTTGAGAAAGAACATGTACAGGCGGTGTTAAGTCGTTAAAAAGATTTCTGTCCAGATGAGAAAGTGGTAGAAAGCGGGAGTTTCTCCCGTTTTCTTTTTGAGGTAGAAATTAAAAGGGATGATAGATCGGGAATCGAAAGAGAAACTAGTACTTTCTTACGATATTTTTAAGCGGGATTTACTGCTAAAATAATTCGGGAATCTACA
>QNBK01000401.1 GCA_003644105.1 Spirochaetota bacterium
AAAGGAGATGGTGGATAAAGGTGTTATTATCCCCGGTACGGCAGGGGGACGTTCGGTCCATTATCTGCTGAACAGGATTCCCGGGAAGTCACACGGCAAATCTATCACTTGTGAATAAATGCTCTGCGCTTTATTCTCAATATTATGATACGCCGTTATTTTCCCGTTTTGCTAATCCTTATATTCAGCCGTGGATTGTTTGCCGCGGATTACGGTTCCGCCTCTGAAGCAGAAGCTATTGTTGATGTGCTTCGCGACGAGATGTACCTGCAGCAGATGGATGATGCCGCACTGTATCGCCTGTACCGGATTACCATTGCTGATCTTGTTGACCTCAACCTCGATGAGAGGGAATTGCTGTTTCAAAAGTCCCAGGCTGTCTTTTACATGGCCAGGGGATACCAGTCCATGGAAAGCATCCAGGATGTTATCGACCAGGATGACGATCTGCGCCGGGGGAAGTTCAAGCGGATGCAGAAGAGCTATTACAATCTGGATGAGATTGTAAAGCTATTTGAAGAATCCCTGGCTCTATCCGAGACCTATCTGGCCGGTGGCAGGGATGCCCGGGGAGTAAGGCTCTACGCCGAATGCCTCGGGCAGCTGTCCACCCTGAAATCCCTGGGGTATCTCATGTCTCATGGATCAAAAGTTCAGCCCCTGGCCGAAGAGGCCATAGAACTGGACCCGAATGAGATTAAGGCTCATCTGCTTCTAGCATCACGCTATATCTATTCTCCCGGTATCTGGGGGGGGGATCCGGATAAGGGCATCGCCATGCTGGAGAACATTGCCCGAATGGACGGACCGGACCGTGAAGACAGGCACGATATCAATGTCGGGATTGGTTTTGCCCATACCATGGCCAAGCGCTGGGATGAGGCTCTTCCGTATTTCCGGAATGCCCAGAATATCTATCCGGGGAATTTTTATACCATGGCGATGATTAAGCTGTGTGAAGCCGGAGGAAATAAGTAAATATAAAGAAGTTAATTAAAAAAGTTATTTGAGGTTGTTTTTATGAAAAAAGTTTTATTGATGATGATTTTTATACTCTCTTTTACTTCGATTATTTCCGCACAGACTCATAATTCGGTTTCTCTGAATGAAACAGAACTGTATAAATTGCTGGAAATAGCGGAAATCAGGGGCTTGATTCATCGCCTTCCATCAGCCCGGCCCTATTCCCGTTCTCTGATTGTCAGTGCTCTTGAGGAGCTGGATGGAAACTCCAGATCTCTTTCTTCCGGGGAAAAGGACGTTCTGGATGATTACATTGAAAGATTTGCAGAAGATAAAGATAAGCCTTTTCTCCAGGATGGAGACTTACGTATAGAAAACGATCTTTTTCCACTGAAAGCCGGAGCCTACATCGACAGTGAAGTCAGAGTTGATCTTGGTAACCCTGGGGACTGGGGAATGCAGAATTTTCTGGGATTGTACGCTCAAGGTGATATGGGCAGGTATGTTTCCTACGCCATGGATTTAAATATTCAAATTAACCAGGTTGTACTGCAGGATGGTGCAGCCTACCCTTATGCTTGGGAACCCTACTCCTACACAAAAACCTGGGATGGAGGTTCACGCTACTTAAGCAGCGCTGAAAATTTCGCTCAGATGCCTCAGGAATTGGCTTTTGGCTGGGCTATCCTCCCGGAGATAGCTTTCTCTTTCTGGAATAATAAACTGGATATGCGTTTCGGCAGGGTTCGTCATGATTGGGGTTTGGGAGAAGGAAATCTCTTTCTGGACAAACAGGCCCGCCCGTTTGTCGGTATTGAAGGAACTACATCCCCCTGGAAGTGGCTGAATTTTTCATTTCTTTTCGGGGGTCTGGAGTACGGTGAAACATTCAGGAATGACTCGGAATTTGGTATAAAAAGTACTGCGGGGACACAACAGAACATGTACAGCATTCTGCAGCTGGAGATTGCGCCTACAAAATGGCTTTATTTTTCCTTGTTTGATGCCGGTGTATTTCTAAAACGTCCAGAATTGGGTTACATGCTGCCGCTGATGCCCCAGCTTTTTCACCAGAACAATGTGGGAGATTTTGACAATTTAATGTTCGGTGGAACCCTGGCCCTGAGTTGGCCGGATCTCTTCCGTACCTATTTCACACTTTATCTGGATGAATTTAAGCCTTCGGCGGGACTTAATGCTACACGGAATCAGGTTGCCTTTCAAACGGGTATCAAGGCTCCGATTCCCGGTTCACCCTGGTCTATGGTTACCTTTCAGTATTCCAAGATTGAGCCCTTCACCTACACTCATTATTACGTTAACGACTCTCCCTGGTATGATGGACTGAAAATGGAAACCGGGTATCAAAGTAACGGAGAAAATCTGGGTTCAAACCTGGAACCCAACTCGGATGAATTCCTCCTCAGCTTCCAGATTCAACCCGCCCGGGGCTGGTCGACAACTGCGGGATATCGTCTGATACGACATGGGAAGCCGGGAAGTGTTGTTGGCAGCACCTACGATCCCTGGAATGTTAATGATTCAGATGGTGCGTATCACCCTGATAACCAGACCAAAGATTTCCTGAAAGATGGAATCTACGAATGGTTCCACATTATTTCCCTTGGAGGAAAGCTTGATCTGAGGGATTGGGACTTCCCGGCTCAAATTGGTTTTAGTTACAGTTTTGTCTATGAATACGATACTGATTATCAGATCAATGGAAATTACAATGCATTGAACGGATCAACTACATTTCGGCACCTGGTTGGTATTACGTTCAAAATCTGGCCCTATTAAAATCACAGGTTAGTGTTATATTTGGTTATTATGCGTGGAATACTTGATTATTACAGTTTTATATTACTTATTGCCGGACTCTGGTTTGTTCTTCTCAGTTTGTCAAACGCTATCTTCTTTAAACTCAGCCGCCGAAGGGCAAGGATTAATGACGGACCGATGATTTCAGTTCTGATACCGGCCAGGAATGAAGAGCAACGTATCCGTCCGACTCTGGACGGTCTTTTAAAACAGGATTATACAAATTTTGAAATTATCTTGATTGAT
>QNBK01000402.1 GCA_003644105.1 Spirochaetota bacterium
AAACCCTCGGCCATAGGAACAATAGCACCGAGCAGCAGTCCTGAAACCGCACCGAGACTCAGCGTCAGTGTTCTTAAATCCGGGAACACCGGAGTGAATCGGAGAATAATTTCGATTCCCGTCCAGGCTGCAGCCCCTCCGGCCAGGCCGGTGAGCAGTGAGTACAGAGACGAACGTGATTCATTCATTTACTTATTACCTCATTTTCCTTAATCCATACAAGTTTTTTATCTTCTGAACGTTCCAATCTGTACGAAAAGGCATCTCCCGGTTCCAGATTCAATTCAATTTCAGCCGATTTCTCCCGGGAACCGCAGCTCAACCTGTACTCACCGGGAAGCAGTACCAGTACTTTGGCATCCTTAGCCAGAAAGGGTGTACGGCGAAATCCGCCCTCACTTCCGCCATAGCGGTAATAACCCTCCCCCTGGAGTTTCGGCTTTTTAAATACCAGTGCCGAAGAGAGGGAAAGCACGGCAGGTTCGGGAAGCAGGGACAGCTCGATAGTGTAATCAGAAATACCGCTTTCCAGCCACGCCCTTACCCTCCGGGATTCAAACCCCGAAACATTAAAAGTAAAATCGTAGTAGCGGCCGGTGTTCAGCTCCACCTCTTTACCTGAAACCGCATAAGCCACACCGTCCGCACCAAGAACAGAAGGCTCGGGATAATCCGTCAGTTCCAGACCTGTATCACTCCGGTGCAGTTTCCATGTTACAAAAACAGGGCCGGTTTTCGGCTGCCAGGGGATACTCAAATCAACAAGGGGAACCTGCCGGCCCTTGTAATCAAGTGATTTCCGAAGATCTTTCATTGAGGGGATTTGAATCGCTTTTGTACTTATCACATCCCCCACACGTACTTTCAACTGATAAAATCCCGGTTTAACGAACACCGGCCGGACATGAAGCCTGGTTACACCGGGGGGAAGAGGAACCGGATTCTCTTCATCCTGAGCTTTCCGGGATTCCAGGAATCGGGAAAATTTATCATGAAGGGGCTCCCTGCCGTTTAAACCGATTTTAATTTCTTTTACCTTTTCGTTGTTCTCCGCTTCAGTATCGTACTGATACACATCCAGCAGCACATGAGGGGATAGTATCGTATTTTCCGGAAGAGGAACCTCCAGCCGTACTCCTCCGATAAAATCCGGGAGTAGAAAAGCGGGAAGGAACCCGTTAACAGCCAGAGTCCACCAGATTCCTGTCAGAAGAAGCAGAGCGGCCAGAGAACCGGCTGAAATTAAACCGATACGAATAATACGACGCTTATCAACCCGTGACGTTTTTCTGTTCACCCGTCGGTCTGATACCAGATCGGCAAGATAACGGCGGATACTCTCTTCATTTCTCCTGGCAAAGTACCGCTTTAAGGAATTGAGCATACTCATGGCATCTTTGTAACGCCTTTCAGGTTTGGAACGGATAGCCCGGCGGATGAGCCGCCTTGAGAGTAAAGAAGATTCCGGTCTGATTTTTCTGAGTCTTTCGTACTTGCTTTTTCTTACATGTTCGAGAAGGTCGGGTAAAGAAGCTCCGGCGAAAGGTTTGCGGCCGGTAAGACATTCGTAGAGCAGGATACCAGAGGAATAGATATCAGCCCTGCCGTCGACGCTCCCGGCGTCGCGAAACTGTTCAGGTGCCATGTAAGAGGGAGTACCCAGGGTCATCCCCTCCTTCGTCAGACCATCCGCATCAATTTCAGTATTATGGGCAATTCCGAAGTCGGTAAGTTTCACATCACCCTTTTTAGAGATAAGGATGTTCGCAGGCTTGATATCACGGTGCACCACTCCCCTCTCGTGTGCAAAAACCAGAGCCTGAAGGGTATTTTTGAGAATAAGCAGAGCCACATCATCATCCAGATAACGCTGCTTATCCAGAAGCTGGGCCACAGAACAGCCATCAACAAACTCCATCACCATGCAGTAGGATTTCGCCGTTTTGAAATGATCGTAGTAATTGACGATATTCACATGCTGGAACCCCATCATGATGGTGGCTTCCCGCTGAAATCTCTGGGTGAACTGTTCATTCCCCGTCAGAGTGAGCATTTTCAGAACGACCGGCTGTTCCAGAGTGGGATGATCCGCCTTATAGATAGCCCCCATACCGCCCTTGGCCAGAAGTACGGCGTTGGTGTATTTCCCTATCTTCTTTTTGGAATCACTCATGCTTTCTCTCCATCTATGGTTCTTATATCCCGAAAAGGATCAGGATCCCTGCCGCTTTCCAGCACCGCGGCAATATACCTTTCAGGATTGTGAATCTGAACATAACGATTATCGGCTCTCAGAGCGTAAAGGCCCTTAACCGGGCGGTGCCCGCCGAAATACAGAGCTCCCGGGGAGTCTCTTCCCAGGTAATGTTCCAGCATCAGGTTTACACTCCCCTCCTCGGCTTCTCCATTCCCCGTCCAGATAAAATCAAAAATAAGTTCATCATCACCCCGGTACTCTATCAGCCGTTCCCTGGAATAAAACTTACGGGGTTCGGCATGGGATACAAGAAATCGATTACCCACAGCCAGCAGGGGAAGGGCCGCTTCAAAATCGGCCCAGGATTTCAGCATGTCTTCCCCGGGAAACTCCAGAAACCAGTCCCGCACCATCTGTCCCTCCCAGGCATACTTCCCGAAGGGCCGGTTTCCCTCTCCCTCCTCATTGGCAACATTCTCATGGTTCCCTTTGAGAAAATGAAAACCTTCAGGGAATGATGCTTTGAGTATCATTACCATGGCCATCAGGGAGAGTCCTTCCATCATTTCTTCGTCCATGTTCTTATGCCGGCGGAATCCGCCCCTGTATTCTTTAAAAGCTCGGCGCCAGCGCTCCGCCCCCCGGGCCTCACTGTGAAAGCCGTCACCCACACAGAGAACCTGGAGGGAACCCTCGGCAAGCCTCTCCAGCACAGGTTTGCCGGAAATTTCCAAGTCTATCAATGAAGTAATGTAACCGGTCCGTGCATGAAGATCGGGAACAAGCACCGTGGTAATATTCGGATTCAGCAGCAGCAG
>QNBK01000403.1 GCA_003644105.1 Spirochaetota bacterium
AACAGCGCCGGCCGTCTGTCCGTTAATCATATTGAGAGACAGTCCGGTTATATCAGCCATAAGCTGAGGCCATATAGGGCTTTCAGATGGTCCGCCAACCATGGCAATACGTTCAGCTTTGATACCGGCCGATGTCAGCTGATCGATCTTGCTTCGCACCTTGAATACAGTCATTTCCATTAAAGCTCTGGTAATATTGGAAGGTGAATACTGTTTGTATTCTGAACTAAGGGAATCCTGCAGTTCTTTGGATTCCAATAATTCATCAATCAGAATGTTAGGATTTATTAAACAATTTCCAGCACCAGGATGGGACTCAGCTGCTAAATCATCAAATAATCTATTCTTGTTTGTGATGTTGCTGTACTGAGAAAAAACAAATTGATCAAGAAACCAATGAATTAGCACATCTATCCGGGTTAATGCAAACATAACACCCCAGGGACCATCAGGAGATAAAAAAGGATCAATAAGAAGCTGTTCGGATAAACCGATGCCTCTATCATCCACAGGATAAAAACCAACCCATGAAGTTCCGCATGACAAAAGAAGATCTCCCGGTTTGGTAAAACCGGTACCCCGGGCGGCACTTGGGTGGTCAAAAGTTCCCAAGATAATGGGGGTTCCTTCAGAAAGTCCTGTATCACCAGCTGCCTGCTCTGTAACGGTACCGGCCATTTCACCGGAACGGCAGAGATCTGAGAGATTTTCTTCAGTTAAATTTAAATATTCCAGGTAAGGTTTATACCAGGCTCTTTCAACCTGGTTCTGCAGGTAAAAGGTTGTAGCTGTTGAATTATCAAGTTTCCAATTTGATGTCAGACAATAATACAGCCAGTCATTGTTCATACATACCCGCTGTACCCTTGCATACATTTCAGATTTGTTTTCTTTAAACCATAATAAATGCGCCAGAGGGAAATAACCCCGGGGCCATGGCCATCCAACAATTTCATGTACCTCATCAAGATTCAGTTCATTCACATCGAGAGAAGCTGCACGCCCATCCATCCAGCTTATGATATTCGTTAAGGGCTTATCATTATTATCCAGAAAAAGAGTATTACCGCTGGCTGTGGCCATACTGACAGCTTTTATTTCAGAGGGATCAGTAATCGAATTCGCCAATTTATTCAGTATTTTACAAACATCAGAGTAATGATTGTAAGGTTCATATTCTATGTAGAGATTTGGATTTTCGATAAATGATGTATTAATCTTTCCCCGGGCAATTTCTTCACCTGTAATAGATATCAGAACGCCCTTAATTGCGCTTGTTCCAATATCCAGTCCAATGAAATATTCCATAGAATAACATTATGCCAAGATTACTCGACAGTCAAGGTGAATCACCCATTTTGCGCTCGTTTCTATCGTTTTATAGCCGTTTCGAGCTATTAAAATCTTGATAATGCTTGACATGACTTGTTATTTTGCATTAAATGAATACGTAATGGATCGATATTTCAACAATCCAAAGCGTTCATTGTCTGACCTCCTCGGCAATAATTATATAAAAGCCGTTTCCGGTGCCAATGGTTTTTTTTCCGATAATAACTCTGGATTATTTATCGATATCGCTGAAGAAAAGAATGAATATTATCCATTGAAAATGCAGGATAAACTGGATTCGTTAATATCCCTCGTTGGAACTCAAGTTTGTAAAACTTTTGAGGACTCTTCTTCTGGCTCCGGTTCCAATTCTTTCGTAAAAGCTTCTCATCATGAAATGTCACCCTTAGCCGCTTACGGTTTCTATAGAATCGGGGAGAATGGAACACTATATCTCATATCAAAAAGTGAACATTATCACGCATCCCTGGGGCATCATTTCCCCGGATACAATCTTATTGAGAATGCAAAGAAAATCGGGATAGACAGCATCACTCATAACAACTCCAGAGGTCATATAACCCGCTTGCTTGAAGAAAAACTCATCGCTCTTGTTAATGGAGTCCGGTTGGAAGACAAAGAATCAATTACCGCTGTTGTTAAATCAGAGGATCCTAAAGTCCTTAACAGAGTTATTAACCTGGAAACGGGCAGCTTAGCCGTTGAAGCCGGTGTTAAAATGATGCTGGCCCGTTTCTATAGATTTGAAAGCGGTGCCCCCCAAACCGAGCATGGTGATAGAGTTCCTGTTTTCCTTGTTATGGCAGATAATGATGGCGGTAAACAGGCCAATTATCATGGAACAACCATAATTACCCAAATGATGAGGGGTCTTTGGCCCGGAATGCTTGATAAAGCCCGAAAATCCGATCTAATGAGAATATGCCCGGTGCGGATTAATGATATCGAAGATTTTAAGCGAAAAATTGAACAATTCGATACGGGGAAATACAAAGTAGCCGGCTTCCTCCACGAGCTGATTCTCATGAATTATGGAAGCGTTACATTGGACCGAGCATATATAACGGATACTTATGATATCTGTATGCAGCGGGACATTCCTACCTTCGTGGATGAAATACAAACCGGTTTGTGGTCAAATGAGTTTTTTACTTTTCGTGAATTTGGATTATCACCGGATTTAGTATCTGTCGGCAAAGGCTTCCCAGGAGGACAATTCCCCGCTTCCCGTATCATAATAAACGGCAAAATGGATAATTTGAATCAATTCGGAGCTTTGGTTACCAATGGTCAAGGGGAATTAGCTTCACTGGCCTATTTGATAACCATCGATTTTGCTTATAGAAACAAAGAGAAGATAAAGCTATTAGGCGATTATTACGCCGATGAATTAGAAACGTTAGCTCGTAATTATCCGGGTTACATAAATAAAATTGAAGGTATGAGACATCTTTCTTCAATTGTTTTTAATTCGGTGGATGTTACAGTCGATTTTGTTAAAACCTTGAACAGTCAAGGAATTGATATCAGCGCTCATACATATAAGGCCAATTGCCCGCCTGTTGCATTAACAAAACTGCCCATCACATGTTCCAAAGTGGTTATAGACTATTTAATATCCAAAATGAAAATTG
>QNBK01000404.1 GCA_003644105.1 Spirochaetota bacterium
ACATAGTGATGTAGTTCAGCATTCTCACAGGGATGTCCACGAAAGAGTGGAGAAGCTGGCAGGTGATTCTGGGGGAAGAAAAGAGGTACTTGTAGGCCTCATCGTAGGGTTTTCGCTTCATACTGATTATAACAGGACTTTATGGTGATTTGCTTGAAGGACATCCTGGTTATTTATAGATGTCTGGGTCCATTACAGAAACAGATTAGAATCTGTCTTGAAACAGAAGCCAAATTAAGAATCCAGGAAGAAATTAAATCCGGATGATTTCGAAAAGCATCACAGAATTATTAAACTTGCGGAAAAAATAAAAACAGAAGGATTTCACAATATGGTCTCACTGCATATTGCCTGTGCCTTAATTGCAGAATGTGATTATTTTCTGACAACGGACGATCATATCTTGAAGCGAACTGAATTATTTGTTGCCCTTATTCAAAGGGAGCCTTTTGATTATACGAAGTGGAGAGAAGGTCTGGATAAAGATTTAACTATAGATATGATTAGCCGGAAGGCAATGCAATTGAGAAAATGAACCGTCGAACAAAGCACTTCTCCGGATCGCGGTCAGGTATCCATCTCATTCCTCCAGGAAGAACCCGTTGAAGCTACAACGGCCAGCCCACGAAATCGAAGCCGTATTCCTCGCCCCGGACGGCAAAGAGGTCAGCAACACCAACACCAACAACCAGAACCGTTCCCGTAAGGTGCATTACAAAAGCTTCAGCTATCAGTACCAGAAACAGCTTTTCACCGATGTGGATCTTTAAAGGGATTTGCCCCATCATTCTCTGTTTACAATGAATATCCCTTGACAAATAAACTTTCAAACCGATAATAAAAGTTGAATATGTGATATATTCACAAATAACACCTTTATTGAGAGGTTATATGCTTACATCCTTTTCAGTTGGGAATTTTAAGTCATACAGGGAAATCAAGACAATTAACCTGTTGGCATCAGCAGATAATACATATGAGGACACGAATCTCATATTGCAGCAATTGGCTTCAGGGCAACGAGAGCGTAGTACCCGGGTTTTAAAAAGTTCTGCAATATATGGAGCCAATGCCAGCGGGAAAAGCAACTTACTTGAAGCTATTCGTTTTATGAAGTTCTTCAGTGAAAATTCTTCAAAAAACATGCAGGCAAGCGAAAAGATTCCAGTTGATCGATTCATACTTGATAACAAATCAAAGGAAAGCCCTGCCTTTTTCCAAATACAGTTCTTTTTTGAAGCAATACCATTTCGCTATGGCTTTGAGATTACAAGTGATCAGGTTATTTCAGAGTGGCTGTTCTATTCTCCAAAAGGAAAGGAAGCAATACTCTTTACTAGAAGTAAAGATTCCATTGAAATTGGATCGCAATTTCCAGAAGGAAGAAAACTTGAGGATAAAACCAGAAAGAACGCGCTTTTCCTGTCCGTATGTGCTCAGTTCAATGGTGAGTTATCGAATAAAGTCATTCAGTGGTTTTCTAATTGTAATATCATATCCGGAATCAATGATAAATCATATATTCAATTTACTATCGATAGACTCGGGGATCCTAAATTTATAAAGCGAATCACGAATTTATTGCAAGTTGCCGATTTAGGCATTACCGATATTACTTACAGCAAACAGTTACTTGATATGGATGAGCTGCCCCTTGAAATTCGGGATACCCTGATGAAAAACCTAGGCAAGGATATTGATGATGAATCCATAAAAAAGCACAAGGCAATCCTTAATTTATTCAGCTTTATTCACAAAACAAGTTCGGAAACAATAGGATTTAAATTGGAAAGTGAATCACAAGGCACACAAAAACTTTTTGCCCTCGCCGGTCCAATAATTGACACACTTAACACTGGGAAAACCTTGATTGTTGATGAATTTGACACAAGGCTCCATCCCAATATTACCAGATTTCTGATAGGGCTGTTCAATTCAAAAGACCAGAATAAGAAAAATGCTCAATTAATATTTGCCACACATGATACGAATCTGTTAAGCAATCGTTTTTTCCGACGTGATCAAATCTGGTTTACTGAAAAGAATAAAGACAATGAAAGCGATTTATATCCACTCAGTGATATAAAAGTTCGAAAGGATGCAACCTTCAACAAGGACTACATACAGGGGAAGTATGGAGCAATACCATATATCAGTACATCTAGTTTGAATATTGTTGAGTCGTGACATGGTAAAGAAGGCATGGGAGAAACATAAAGAGATTCGTTCCAGGTCATCGGTAGCATCACGAAAGTTGAAAGAAACTTTTCTTATCGTGTGTGAAGGTACGAAAACAGAACCGAATTATTTTGATTCCTTCAGAGTAAAATCAGCTACCGTCAAAACCATTGGCAGCGGAAGAAATACGATTTCTCTTGTTGAAGATGCAATCAATATCCGAAATAAAGAAAAAATGCATGGAACTGAGTACGATCAGGTATGGTGCGTTTTCGACCGGGACGACTTTCATTCTACCTTTAATGATGCTGTATTCCTGGCAGGAAGGAATGGGCTGAAAGTAGCTTTCTCCAATGAATCATTTGAACTCTGGTATCTTCTGCATTTCATTTATTTTGACTCAAATATTGGCAGAGCAGAATATATTAAGAAATTGAAGAAGCATCTGGGTTCTTATGAGAAAAATGATAAGACAGTCTATGAAAAAATAATTCAAAAGCAATCAGTTGCAATTCGTAATGCACAGAGACTGATAAGTAGTTGCGATATGAAGAATCCCAATAAGTGTGAACCATGTACAACAGTTGTTAACCTGGTTGGGGCTTTGAATCGTTTTCTATGACCTGTGTCTTTACTTAACGACACTATCAAATAACTGTAAAGTGAGATGATACGGGAGAAAAGCATGAACCTGCAGGAAAAAATACAAGACCTCTTCGCCGGCCTGGTGGTAAGAAAAGACCTCTCCAAACGCGTTCGCGGCAACGCCCTGGTTCCCACCTACGTTCTGGAATATCTGCTGGGTCA
>QNBK01000405.1 GCA_003644105.1 Spirochaetota bacterium
AGAAACTGATATGGTGAGGCGGCTTGCTGAAAAACGTGAAGAGAACGGGGACATCGAAGGTGCCATCCTATATTTCCGAAAAGCCATTCATCGATACGTCAACAAGAACCAATTCAGTCAGGTACGTGACATCTGGCAAAAACTCGTAGAGCATGGTGTTGATGATTACGAATTCTTTTTTCTTATTGAGAAAAAAGTAGCCAAATCAATGAGTGTAGAACGGGCTATCAGCCTCCTCGAAGAGCTTTACCCCGCCATTAAAGAGCGTGAAGAATGGAAAACAGCAATTGAGGTGCTTAAGCGTATTCTCAATTATGACGGCCGCAACAACTGGGCCAGAGGCGAAATTATTGAGTGTTTCAAAGCCCTGCACTCCGACCATAGCCAGATTGATGAGTATATCAGACTATCGAATCTGAACCAGAACTGGAGAAACGTGCTTGAAGCCATAGCGGATTTCGAAAAGCATATTTCATTTGATGCCGGTAGTTTTGTTTTTCATAAAACCTGGGGCGTTGGGATTATAAAGGAAATCAAGGGTGATGATATCATAATTGATTTTGCTAAAAAACGCTCCCACCCCATGTCTTTGAAAATGGCTGTCGGAGCTTTACAAAGCCTCAGTAAAGATCATATTTGGGTATTAAAGAGTATTCACTCCAAGGAAAAACTGAAAAAAAAGATTAAAGAAGACAAACCCTGGGCACTTAAGACCATAATCCGTAGTTTCGGCAATGTGGCGGATATGAAGAAAATTAAAGCTGAACTTGTACCCACAATATTAACCGCCAGTGAGTGGTCTACATGGAGTCCTGAAGCCCGGAAGACTTTGAAGCAGGATTCCATTTTCGGGAATGTTCCCGATAAACTCGATAAGTTTGTAGTCCGGGATAAGCCTATGAGCTTTGAGGAAAAAACATTTAATCAGTTTAAAGCTGAAAAGAATATTTTCGGAAAGATTCAAGCAGTCAGGGATTTTCTTGATAATAGCGATCCTGCATCAGAATTCTTTGCTGAAATGTTTGATTATTTTACAGCGTTTCTCAAGTCCGGCAATGTTTCCGTACAGGTAGTAGCCAGTTATCTTTTTGTAACTCACTTAAGTAATACCTATCCATTTCTGAATCCAGGACTTGACTGGGGCTTCAAAGAGCTTTGGAGTGATATTGAGGATCCGATGGAACTTTTTACCCAGCTTGAGGATGGTGAGCTTCGGAAAGATTTCCTTTCTGCCGTTCACCAGGATGTTGAACAGTGGGAGGAAGTCTATCTTACCCTGTTCCCGATACAGCTTTCCCGTTCCATGCTTGATGAGCTTTTAACAGCTGGATATAAAAAAGAAGTTCTGGCGAAACTTGAACAGATAATCGAGCATTTCAGGGAATACCGTGAGGGCCTTATATGGGTGGCCAGACATTCGGTAGACAGCCCCTGGCTGGTTGAAATCGGTGTTAAAGTTGAGAAGATACTCATCAATATGATACGTCTTCTCGATTTAACATTTAACGATATCGAAAGCAAGAGAGAAGTCAGTTACAACAGAAAACTGAACCGTCAGGTTCAAAGCTTCCTTTTTAAAGAAGGTCAGCTTCAGAATTTCCTGGTAAATGGCGATAAGGGATCGGCAGTGAGAGTGTTTACTCTGCTTGAAGATATAGACCAGTTGGATCCTGTTCTCAAAAGGGATCTTAAAACTGTTGTTCAGGAAACATTCCCGGGTATACATTTTTACGGAGAAAAGAAGAGCACCGAACCTATTACAACTTCGTCCAGCCGCTATTTCTTTGCCACTCAATCCAGTTTTACTGCCAGAAAAAAAGAATTGAAAAATATTGTAGAAATTGAGATTCCCAAAAACTCCAAGGAAATCGGAGCCGCAATTGAACTTGGCGACCTCAGTGAAAATGCAGAATACAAAGCCGGTAAAGAAAGACAGGAAAATCTGCAGATACAGGTCGGGAAACTCAAGGATGAATTGGAGAGAGTCCGTCTGTTCTCTGAGGATGACAGAGAAGCTGATAAAGCCGGTTTCGGGACAGTTATTACCCTTGAGGATCTTGTGGACAACAAGGAAGAGGAATACACCCTTCTCGGGCCGTGGGAATCCAATCCTTCGGACAGGATTATTTCCTATCTTTCACCTTTCGGCAGTGCTTTTATAGGACAGAAAACAGGCAGTACCTTAGAGTTCGAGATAAATGACAGACAGTACAAGTTCAAGATTAAAGATGTACAGCCAGTAAATATCGGCTGACGGTTTTCGTTATTATAGAAAGCCCCCGGAGCTCATGGCTTCGGGGTTCTTTCACTTTCCGGTAGTCACTTCCCGGCGGACTCTGCTGTCAACACCGTCCCTGTCCATTTCGTTCACACTTCCTTGAAGAGTTTGAATGCTGTTCCTTCGGATTCCGCGGATTCCATAGATTTGATTCAACCAGTTGCTGTGTGAGAGCATTCTCTGGTATATAGGGCCTAATTCAACCCAATCAATTCTGGATAGATCACGGCAGACGAACTCCAGGAACCTGCCTTCATCCTTCTCCCACAGCTCATCCATCACAGAGTTTACTGCATCGTTTGTACCGGGGATTTTATTGTTTGTAAGTACCGATAACGCAGCAAGTCTTACATCTGTACCATTTCTGTTGTTCTTGAAAAAATCCAGAAGATATTTGAAATTATCAGACTCTCCGGATAACCCTAAAGTTTTCAATGATGCAATACGAACCTGGGTAACAGGATCGTTCGAAGCTTTGTAACGCAGCAGCTCATCAACACCATCGCCGTTCTTTTCTGCGAGTTTCTCTGCAGCGGTTACGCGGATTCTCCAGAAGGAGTCCCTTTTTAAAGCCTGAATCAGAATTTCGGCAGTATCCTGATCGGGGAATTCTGCAAGTCCGGCCAGAGCATAGGACCGTAGAGTTGCATCCTCAGACTCAAAGAAAATACGTTCTACAATTTCATA
>QNBK01000406.1 GCA_003644105.1 Spirochaetota bacterium
AAGATTGACAGCAGCTGTGCTGATGGCTACATCGTTCTGTTCGACGACGGCGATACAAAATGCTGCACACCGGATCGAATTGTTCCGGATATCATACCTTCATCAGATGAGATTGAAATTGATACACCGGTACTCGCTCTATGGGACGGCTGGAAGTTTTATCCCGGAACAATCAACACTGTAAATGGTAAAGAATATGAGATTGCCTACAGCGATGGAGATACCGGCGTTGCTTCTTTAGAGCAGTTAAGAGTAATGGATGCCCTTCCTCCAGCCACAGCAATAAGCAGTACTTTGGTAGAAAGTGAGCCGGAACCCCTGCTCGACGAACCGATGCAAATATGGAAGGACGGATCTTTATGGGCTGAAATATCCGAATCAGGAACCATATGGATTGACGGTTCTCAGGTTGGCGGGATAGAGGCCGGCGGAGATATTTATGTAGACGGTTCACATGCAGGGAAACTGACAGGATCCGGGTATATCTGGATAAACGGCAGTCAGGAAGGAGAACTCGATCTCCAGGGCCGATTCTGGCGTTCAAGCTCGAATGTCGGCTCCATCATTGTGAATGGAGATATCTACCTTCATGGTTCCAAGTGGGGTGAAGCTCAACCCATCGATGCAAGCTACTTCAGGTCACAGGTTGCCGCTGTGGTTCTGGCTTTCTTCGCTCAGGATTTCGGATTTGTCGAGTAATATTCCCGGGAGGCGGAGTGGCATCTGAATAAAGCTTTGTTGATTTCATTGTAGAAAACTATTTTGATAAATTGGATGAGATTATTTCAGATAATCGAATTGATGCTGTAAAAAAAGGATATTCTGAGTTATTTACCCTTGATCAAATAGCCGCACAGCTGGGATTGGAGTAATGTTCAAGGTTATTATTCCTGAAAGGAAAGCATGCAGGCAAGTTCCGGAAAAGAGCAGGGAACTACCGAATCATGTACCTGAAGGAGAATAAGGTACTGCTCATAACTGTCATCCGTGTAGCTCATCGGAAACCTCCAGTTGACCCCGATTACCTGTACTACATAGGATTAATTTCCTGAACCATGGGCTGAACACGTAAGTTGGGGATAACCAGATGATCCGGGAGCGTACATATATTTACAATCACATCGCCCATTTCTTTTGGCTGCATTACCTTTTTCTCAAGGTCTTTTGAGCTTTCAGGCAAATCGGCTGAAGCTGCAAAATTCGTAGCACCCCATGATGGTGTGACTGTGGTTATATGTACATTATGTTCCCTGAGTTCATTGTGCAGCGATTTTGCCAGCTGTTCTATCCCGGATTTTGCTGCAGAGTAAACAGACCATGCCGGCCAGGCATGCATAGCGCAGACACTGGATATGTTTATAATTATACCTGATTTTTGTTCTATCATCAGCTTTGATATTCTCCTGATACCAAAAATATGCCCCGTCAGATTAACTTTAATGGATTCTTCAATCTCATTGTCTGTTTGTTCAACAAGGGGCTTAATGGCTATTCCTCCACCTGCATTGTTAACAAGAATATCGATTTTATCTTCCTGCTTCATTACCTCATTAACGATCCTGTCCCAGTCTTCAGGGATTGAGATATCAGCTGCAATGCAGTCAACACCGATAGCACCGGCGGCTCTGCTTAAATCATCTGCATTTCTGCTAACAATCCAGACCCTGCAGCCATTCTCTTTTAATGTTTCTGCTATACCTTTTCCGTACCCGGTTGATCCACCGGTAACTACGGCTGTTTTTCCTTCCAGGTTCATTTGATTTATCCTCTTATACTTTTAATTATAA
This sequence comes from Spirochaetota bacterium, assembly GCA_003644105.1. Classification (GTDB taxonomy): domain Bacteria; phylum Spirochaetota; class Spirochaetia; order DSM-2461; family DSM-2461; genus UBA2779. Next base: position 1,788 of record QNBK01000406.1, read on the forward strand.
CATATCAGTGGATACCGGGTGCCCGAATCCTGTGATTTTTCACAACGCTATACCCTTACGGGTATTAAATCACAGAAATGAGCCAGAATAGACCCGATAAAGTATAGTATGTGCCTTGATTTGATCAGACTCGTAAAACTGAAAAGAAAAGAACTCAACCTGACACAGGAAGATTTTGCTGATTGAATCTATTATGAACTTAGTTGGAGCCTCTAAATGAATAATAATAAATCAACCTCACGAGAGAGAATTAAAGCCGCTGTCAATTTTGAACCGCCGGATCAACTGCCCTGTAATGAGAGCCCATGGCCGGATACCCTTGAACTCTGGCACAGTCAGGGATTACCGGAAAATATTGAACCTGAAGAATACTTCGGATGGGATATATGCTCGATGTCTCTGGACTGTTCCCCTCGTTTTGAACAAAAAGAATTGGAGCGAAACGATCCCTGGTACACGTATCAGGATCGCTGGGGCTATACCGCCACAAAGAAAATTGGAAAAGCCAGTTCCGTACATTTTTTTGACCATAAAACAGACTCCAGAGAGAAATGGGATTCTCATAAACACAGGTGGAATTTATCAGACGATCCTGATGAACCAGCCAGAATTGACAGCGCCTCATATTTTGAACATTTTGAACCCTACCCTTCCTGGCCCGAAGTTGTAAAAAAATACAACAATATCTATTCCAAAAACCGCTATATGCTTTTTAACGTTTACGGTCCCTGGGAAGCAAACTGGCGTCATTGCGGGTATGAAGAATTACTGATGAATACAGCTCTAGATCCAGCCTGGGTAAAGGAAATGGCCGAATATCATATCAATCTTGTAATCAGGGTAGTGCAGCACGGACTTAATCTGGGTATAAAGCCGGATGGTCTTTTTTTGATTGATGACCTCGGAGAAACCAGGGGCATGCTGTTTTCACCGGAATCCTGGCGGGCTATTTTCAAGCCCTCGATTGCAAAATTGGGAGATTTCCTGGCAGAGAATAAAATTGATTACTGGATGCACAGCTGCGGTAATGCAGAAGATGTTTTCCCCGATCTGATAGAAGCCGGTATACGGGTAATGAACCCTCTGCAGGCAACAGCAGGACTTGATGTTGTTACCTTAAGAGAAAGATACGGGGAAAAACTGGCCTTTTATGGAAACATCTCTGAAGTAAAATT
>QNBK01000407.1 GCA_003644105.1 Spirochaetota bacterium
GGAAAAGAGTATTGAGAGATATTTATCTCAAGGGAAGTATGAAAAAAAGATAGACTTTAAGTTAATCAGCAAATTGATACAGAAAATTCAGAAGAAAGAATCTTCTCCAAGACATATTACCATACTCCAAGGTGAGCATTTTAAACCAATCCTGGTTGACGATATTGTGACTGTTGCCGCTGATGGCAGAGATGTTAGAATTATGACGATTGAAGGAGAGTTTCAGCATTCGAGATCTATAACATCTATGGATAAATTACTCGATGATGAAATATTTTTTCGTTGTCACAGAGGTTATATTATTAATCTTAATCATATCAGGAAGATCGATATCTGGTTCAACAACACATATCAGCTTGAAATGAAGGGGATAATTGAAAAAATTCCTGTTTCAAGAAACTATATCAGCAGATTCAGAGAAATTATGGCAATTAGTTAAATAAGTATATATTTATAAAGTTACTTCATGTATAAATTTCGGTATTTCATTCAAAATATCACCTTCTGCCACCTTTTGAAGGTAGAGTGAGGCCAAATTTTTTACGGAGGTATCTAATGGATGCTGTACTATTAATGGTAATCGTCTTTATTGGATATATTCTGGCTTATAAAGTATATGGTAAATTTCTCAGCCAGAAAATATTCAATCTAAGTGATAAGACGAAAACACCAGCTGTTGAGATGGAAGATGGAAAGGACTATGTTCCCACAAAAAAGGGAATAATATTCGGGCACCATTTTACATCTATCGCAGGTACCGGACCTATAGTGGGGCCGGCAATCGGTGTTATATGGGGATGGCTGCCTGCTGTAATATGGGTTCTTGTAGGTACCATAGTAATGGGGGCCGTCCATGACTTCGGGGCTCTTGTAATTTCCTTGAGAAATCAGGGTAAATCTATATCAGAGGTTACTGGTAACTATATCAATAAGAGAACAAGATCGATATTCTTTCTTATTGTTCTCCTAGAATTGTGGATTGTAATAGCAATCTTCGGACTTGTCATTGCAGTTATTTTCTCCATGTATCCTCAGTCTGTCTTCCCCGTATGGTGTGAAATCCCAATTGCGATTGCTCTCGGCTACTTTTTGTATAAGAAAGGGATGAACGTGAATTTGGCAACAATACTGGCTGTAATATTGATGTATGTAACTGTTGTTCTGGGCCACTTTATTCCAATTACACTTCCAACTATTGGAGGCATGGGCCCAACAGGTACATGGACTATCATCCTCCTTATATATGCCTTCATTGCTTCTACCTTACCTGTAACGACGCTATTACAACCCCGTGATTATATGAATGCCTGGCAGTTGATGGTTGCGATGATTCTTCTGGTTCTGGGTATCTTTGCATCGGCGTTTTTTGGCGATCTTAAGATTGTTGCTCCTGCAGTTCAGGTTCATCCGGAAGGAGCTCCTTCAATGTGGCCCTTCCTTTTTATTACTATTGCGTGCGGAGCCATATCCGGTTTTCATGCTCTTGTAGCTTCGGGTACATCAGCGAAACAGGTTAGAAAAGAAACTGATGCTCTTGCCGTCGGATATGGGTCGATGATTATGGAGGGCACACTTGCGACTCTGGTAATAATCGCTGTTACAGCTGGGATTGGTATTGCATACCAGACAAAGGATGCCGGTGTTCTTACCGGAACCGCCGCCTGGACTCAGCACTACTCTTCATGGGCCGCATCAGCGGGTCTTGGATCAAAAGTAGCGGCTTTTGTTGTTGGCGGAGCAAACATGATATCATTTCTGGGAATTCCTAAAGCAATCGCTATAGTTATCATGGGTGTATTTGTTGCTTCTTTTGCAGGAACAACTCTGGATACTGCTACCAGACTGCAACGTTATGTGATACAGGAACTTGCAGGGAACTTCAAAATTGGTTTCCTCAAAGGTAAGTATGCCGCTACGGCATTCGCAGTAATAACTGCCCTTATCCTCGCGTTCTATAATGGGGCAAACGGAAAGGGAGCACTTACCCTCTGGCCTCTGTTCGGAGCTGTAAATCAGACACTCGCAGGGCTTTCCCTGATTGTTGTTACAGTCTACCTTAAGAGTAAAGGCGGGGCTAAGTATCTTCTAACTGCCATTCCTGCAGTCTTTATGATTATTATGACTATTTGGGCTCTATTCATTAATGAGAGTAACTTCATAAAATCAGGTAACATTCTGTTAATGATTGTAAATGCAATTGTCATAATTATTGCAATCTGGGTAGTTTTTGAGGGATTTACCAGACTCTTAAAGAAACAGGAAGCATAGAATTCTGTAGTTCTTGGAAGAGCAGCTGTAAGGCTGCTCTTCTGTTATATTTCTTTCAGGGAGGTAGAAGTATGTCGGAAATTACTACTGAAAATATACTCAAGAAACTCTGGAAAACTTTCTGGATTATCACAGTACTGCCTCTGCTTTTATTTATGGGTGTTGTACTTGTGCACCAATTAGAAATAAGGATAACAGCACCCGGTAATATTCGTACCTGGGGAATATTCCTCTTAGTATTCTCGGTTACTTTCGGAGTGGCTGTTCCTGTTTATATAAGGACATCCTTTCACGGAAGATATGTAAAAGAGAATCATATTGCAATTTCAAAGTATCTCATATACCAACGGAATATGATTACAGTTTGCTCTATAGCTATAGTTTCTGCATCTCTTGCGTATCTTTTTATAGTATCCCCCCTTTATTTATACGGGTCTATTCTGACTGCTCTATATGGGATATATAGTGTGCTGCCATTTAGAATAAAGATAGAAAATGAACTCAGGATATACAGGCTGGATGGATAATATTAAAATAATACTGAAGAAAATTCCGGTAGCTGTAATTGAATTTTTCCAGGATATGGGCACTGTTAATCGTGAGAATGCAACCCGGATTATTGAATACGAAATTGAAGAACTTGAGCATATATTTGCTCTTCTGTTATTTGGTTCCTTCACC
>QNBK01000408.1 GCA_003644105.1 Spirochaetota bacterium
GAGATTTTCAGTCTGATTGAGCAGGCCTCGGACATGGGTATCACAAAACTGGTTTTTTCCGGGGGAGAACCTCTGATTCGGCCGGGAATCCGGGGATTCCTGAAATATACAGTGGAAAAAGATCTGAAGGTAACCCTGCTTACCAACGGGTTACTGATTGATGATGCCACGGCTTATTTTCTGAAAGACCTCGGAGTGAGGGTGAAAATCAGTCTGGATGGAACAAGCGCGGTTACTCATGATTATTTAAGGGGAAAGGGGTCTTACTTGAAAACCCTGGAAGTTCTCCGAAAGCTCAGCTTAATGGGATTGCCGGACCTGACGGTGCATTATACGGTAAATCGGCTGAATCTGGCGGAACTTGCAGATCTCCCGGCTCTTCTTACAGAGCTTGGAGTGCCGAATATGGTAATTGGTACGATTAAACCTTCAGGCAGGGCCAGAATCAATAAGGAATTGCTTATTCCTCCATCCATGGTGGCCTATGTTAATCAGAAAGCTTCGGCCATCGTTAATACCGGAAATATTCCCGTAGTTCAGTTTACCGACCGGGGCTGGGGAGAGTTCGGTTGTCCAGCGGTGTGCAATAAAATGGGTATTACCGCCGGGGGCCGTTTCGGTACCTGTGTTTTTTTCAGCGGGGATATGCTGAAAGGCAGTATCAGAGAAAGTTCACTAATAGAATTATGGGAAAGCTATATAAACGGTCCTCCGGATTTTACAATCAATGAAATCTGTTCAACCTGCAGCGATCTTGAGCGCTGTGCCGGAGGCTGCCGGGCCAGAGCCATATACTATCAGGGTGATAAGAACGCACCTGATCCCTATGCCTGTGCTCTTCATGAGAAAAAAGTTTTTATTAACAGCCACCGAAAACTGCTGAAGGCCTTGATCTGAGATGATTCGTAAATGAAACCTGAGTGATGATTTGAGTTGTTATTATCAGAATATATGATAGGTTTAGTAGTGATTAATAAGGCTGGTTTTTTCGGTCGAAGGAGTCACTATTGAATACATTCAAAATAGCTTTAACCCTGGTTGGAGCTATGATGCTCGGGGCTTGTGTCAGCAGCAGTACCGGAGGGCTGACGGATCTCCGTTCCGATGAGTTTTTAACGATTGAAATTGAATTGGAGAAACCGAAATGGAACTCCCCGCCGGAACTGGAAATTCTTGCCGATGGTAATCAGATCGGTTATTACACGCGATCGAGCAAGTCGGGTAAAATTGTAGATACGGCAACGGTTCTCGATGCCGGAAAGAATCTTCTCTTTACCATCTACTCGAGGATTGAGGATGATGGCAGAATGGTGACAATCAGTGATAAGGATAACAGGGAGGCCCGAATTTCGGCGCCGTATTCTCCCTCGGCTCCTGTTATGGCAGATGTCGATCTGTTTGATTGGCCTTATTCCCTGAGGTCCGGATACGCCCGAAAGGCCGGAGCCGAGGGGTACCGGCATCGCCAATGGATCTTTTCAAATGCCGATGGTACGGTGGAAATGGTAATTGAAACCAAGGTTTGGGCAGATGATTTCCGAGCTGCGGTGATGGTGAATTCCAGCATTATGTCCCAAAGAGATGAACTTCTGCTCTTTTCTGTTTTAAGTGTTGTCTTCGGAGAACTTGATGCGGTCGATCGTGCCCGGGAGGCACAGGAGCGGGCTGCGGGTCAGGTGATGGATGAAGCACGCAAAGATTCTGGATTCAGTTTCGGGGCGTAATAATCTTTCCAAATCAGACAGGGGAGTCGTGTTTTCTTGGGGGAGGAATAATCCCGGGTTTTATGGAATAGACCATATGGATTTCCTCTGTGATTTTCCCATCGCCGGAAATGTTCTCAACGGTTCCGATACGTTTGAAACCTGTTTTTTCATATAGAGCCTGCCCGGCTTCGTTGTCCAGAGCAGTTGTGAGCTCAATGGCCTCACAGCCGCCGGTTTCCGCCAAGTTTATCAGGTGCTGTATGAGCTGTTTTCCCAAACCTAGGCCATGGAACTCATCCAATATTCCGATTCCCAGAACTGGAAACGGAGTGTTGAACCACCAGAGAAACCAGTAGGCTGCAATTCTTTCTTTGTCCAGAGCGATGAAGGCTGCATCTTCTCCGCTTTCTGCCCTGTTGATTACTTTTGCCAGGGTTTCAATGTTATATCCATGGGGCATGAAAAGAGTACGGGATTTTTCCGAGAGAGCTGCGTTGAATGTTGACAGGAGTTTTTCATCTCCCTGTTGCAGTTTTCTATATTGCAGGATTTTACCGTTTTTTAAGGTGAAGTCAGACATTTTTTACACCCCTTTTAATTTACTGTGATTGAAAAGACCGAGGAGAAATGAGATTCCGGGGGGAGAAGCTGCATTCCCGACTTCGTTCTCAGATTCTCATCGGCTTTTATACCGGAGGTGGAATCCACCCCGAACCAGGGTTCGATGCAGATGTAGGGCTGTGGTGATTCCGGGTAGGTCCAGAGACCAAGGTCCGGGAAACCGGAGAAATCCACACGAACCGATCTTTCACCACCTTCCCGCTCCAGGGTGATGCTGTTCGATTCAATGTTTCTTAAGATAATTGCTCCCCGTTTGAAGGTTTCATGATTCAGTTCAAGAGTGCCGTCTGGAAGTTCAAAGGGCTCTGTTTTGCCGGTGAGCAGTTTACCCTCCTTCAGAAAGCGGACCGTCTTTTCCGGCTGGTTGAAGTGCAGTTGATAATCATCGAACTTATAACCTGCTTCCAGAGGGCACCTGAATCCCGGATGACCGCCAACAGAAAACGGCATTTTCTTATCGCTGAGATTCTCGATACTGTATTCAATTGAGAGAGTGGAACCTTTCAGGGAATAGTTCATATGGAATCGGAAATCAAAAGGATACTGACTGCGGGTATCATCGTCAGATTTCAGTTCAAAGATAAGAGAATTTGTGTCGTCA
>QNBK01000409.1 GCA_003644105.1 Spirochaetota bacterium
CTGATTTCGCCGGAGCGACTGGCAAACAACGACTTCCGTGAAAAAATACTGGTGCCGGTGGCAGAACGTGTGGGCCTGTTTGTGGTGGACGAGGCCCATTGCATTTCGGACTGGGGACATGATTTCCGACCGGATTACCGGCGGATCGTGCGTGTGCTGCAGGCCCTTCCTCCGAACATTCCGGTACTGGCCACCACAGCCACGGCAAGCGATCGTGTGGTAAAGGACGTGGCGGTCCAGCTGGGTGATCTCCAGGTGGAGCGTGGCCCGTTGATCCGTAGTTCCCTCGGGCTGCAGAATATCTGGCTGCCCAGTCCGGCTGCCCGCATGGCCTGGCTGGCTGAAAACATACCGAACATACCTGGCAGCGGGATTGTATACACGCTGACTGTAAGGGATGCCGATCGGGTTGCTGATTGGCTGCAGCGTAATGGTATTTCAGCGGAAGCCTACCATTCAAAGGTTGAAAATCGGGCGGAGCTGGAAACGCGACTGCTGGAAAACCGGATAAAAGCATTGGTTTCAACTGTGGCGTTAGGGATGGGGTTTGACAAGCCGGACCTGGGATTTGTTATTCATTTTCAGCGGCCAAGCTCTGTAGTGCATTATTATCAACAGGTGGGCCGGGCCGGGCGCGCGCTGGACGAGGCCTACGGGATTTTGCTCAGCGGACAGGAAGATATAGAGATTACAGAGTATTTCATTCGCACGGCATTCCCGCTTCAGGCACATATAGATATCGTGCTGGATGCCTTGAATCATGCTGATGACGGACTTTCGGTGCCCATGATGCAGAAAGAGATAAATCTAGGCCAGGGAGCTATCTGCAAAATCCTGAAATTCCTCTCCGTGGAGACCCCCGCGCCAGTGACCAAAAACGGATCCCGGTGGTATGCCACACCGGTGGAATATCATTTTGATCATGAAAAGATTGACCGGCTCTGTGAACTGCGTAGAAATGAACAGCAGGAGATGCTTGATTACATGCAGGAAACTGGCTGTCTGATGCAATATCTCGCCCGCGCTCTGGATGATCCTTATGCTGAGCCCTGTGGTAAATGCGCCGGCTGTCTTGGACGACCGCTTTTACCGGAAACGGTTAAAATGGATACGGCTAATGCGGCCGCTTTGTTTTTAAGGCGCAGCCACGTCACCATTTACCCGAGAAAACAGTGGAAAACCGGTGCCCATGTGCATGACGGCTTTCGTGGAAATATCGGTGCTGATTTATTGGCCGAAGAGGGCCGGGCGCTTTCCCTGTGGGCGGATGCCGGCTGGGGGCAGCTGGTCCGTAATGGGAAATATGACGATGGCAATTTCAGTGATGATTTGGTACAAGGGTGTTTACAGATGATTGAATCATGGCACATAGATCCGCAGCCGACCTGGCTTACCTGTGTGCCGTCTTTGAACCACCCGGAGCTTGTTCCGCATTTTGCCCGGCGTCTGGCGGAACAACTTGGAATTTCGTTTATACCGGTCATAAGGAAAGTGATTGACAACCAGCCGCAGAAGCAGATGAGAAATAGTTTTCAACAGGCCCGCAACCTGGATGGGGTCTTTGCCGTAGACGAAGAAAAAATGCCCGGGGGTGCGGTCATTCTGATCGATGATATGGTGGATTCACGCTGGACTTTTACCGTAACATCCGCCTTGTTGCGGCAGGCTGGCTGCCCTGCTGTATTTCCCCTGGCGCTTGCAATGAATTCGCCTTCGGGCTCTTGATGGACAACTCTATGCAAATCAGAAACCTGACAGATGATGCAAAAGCCATTTTGTTGCTATGTGGCCGTTTCGGACAAAACGATGCGGTCAGGCCGTTTAGTCTGGGGGAATACAACCGGTTAACGGACTGGATGATGGATAAATGCATTCGGCCGGCGAATCTCCTGCTAACCGGGGCATCCCGGTTACTGGAAACATTGCCGCACAACATTGATGCCGAACGCGTCAAGCGGCTGCTTGCGCGGGGAGCGGCAATGGCATTGGCTGTTGATAAATGGACCAGCAGCGGTGTCTGGGTTATCTGCCGCAGTGATGCGGAATATCCTGTGAGACTCAAACAGCACCTGAAAAAACAGGCCCCGGCAATATTGTACGCTGTTGGGTCCGCTGATTTGCTTGGACGGGGCGGGCTTGCGGTTGTGGGATCAAGAAATGTTGACAGGCAGGGCGAGCAGTTTACGCGCGAGGCGGTGGCAGCCTGTTCACGACAGGGCATCCCGATCGTGTCCGGGGGGGCCCGGGGGGTGGACCAGATCGCAATGCTGGAAGGGCTGCATGCCGGTGGAACCGTTGTCGGGGATTTGGCCGATAGCCTTTTGAAATCAGCTGTGGCCAAAAAATATCGCAACGGAATCCGTGAACAACGCCTGGTGCTGGTGTCTGCCTTCCCACCGGAAGCGCGTTTTAATGTGGGCAATGCCATGGGACGTAATAAACATATTTACGCACTGGCAGATTTTTGCCTGATTATCAGTGCCGAGACCGGCAAAGGCGGAACCTGGGCCGGGGCAACCGAGGAATTAAAACGACCGGATGCTCGCCCGGTATTTGTGAGAGATGAACCAGCAGCCCCGGAAGGCAACCGCGCACTTTTAAAGCTGGGGGCACAGCTTTATCCCAGACCACCGTGGGGAGATGACCTGGCGGTAAAATTGTCGAAAAAAATTAATAAAATGCGGCCTTCGGCTGGAGAACAACTTTCCATATTTCCACAAATACCGCTGACCGCGCCTGTTGCATTTTCAATAAAGGAAAAGGGCGCTGACTATCCGGAAGACCGGACCGGTGTGAATGGGAAAACAGCGGAAGATAACCAACTGGCAGGGGAAGTTCCTGCAAGTGTGTTTGATGCAGTGCTGCCGGTGCTTCTGAATGTGCTTAATGATTGGCAAAGGCCTAAGGGGCTGGCTGAAAAA
>QNBK01000410.1 GCA_003644105.1 Spirochaetota bacterium
AAAAGGCGGGCCTGTTCCAGAGGATTCAGGCTGTTGGAACTTGCCGCTCCGTCGGTTCCGATACACAAGGGAAGAGAGCCCGGGTTATCCTGTAGCGATCCAGGGGGAGTTCCCAGTTTCATATATGTCTTCATGCAGACGGCAATCCAGTTGTTCTCTTTTATCAGTTTCCGTTCTTCGGGAAGTATCCAGTAGGCATGGCCGATGATAAGGGGAACGTCCATAAGACCGGCCCGGTTCACCACCTCCATCGGGGTTAAGCCGTAGAGCTTCCGGCTGACTTCAATCTGGGAAAGATCGTCCTCAACATGAAGATGCGCCCCCACCCCCAGAGAAGCAGCGGATTCGGCACACATTGCCAGCTGATCGGGGCTGCAGGTGTAGGGTGAATGGGGGCCTACTCGAAGGGAGAGACGACCTTTTTCGCCGTTTCGCTTCCGAATGAGTTCTTCGGATGCAGCCAGCTGTTCCTCAAAGTTTCCGGCCATTCCGAAGAGGGTCGGGGCAATATCCGCCCTGATTCCTGTTTCAACAGCCACATCACAGATACGGGAGGCCTCAAAGTAATGGTCGGCAAAAGCGGTAACCCCGTAATCAAGCATCTCAGAGACTGCCAACCGGGCTCCGGCCTCCACGTCAGCGGCGTCCATTTTACTCTCGAAAGGCCAGATTTCCCGGTTGAACCAATCTTCCGGAGTGACATCCTCGGCAATCCCTTTGAAGATGTTCATGGGAGAGTGGGTGTGCAGGTTCACCAGCCCCGGAGAAATGAAGCGCTCATGACAGTCAATAACCCTATCTGCAGGCAGCACATTCAGTTTGGAGCTTACAGATGTGATTATTTCACCTTCCACAACAACAGTCAGCTCAGCGCTTATCGTCCCTTCCCGATCTATCAGCCTGGCTCCGGTAAACAGTGTCCGCCGCATACTCATGCGGATTACTCATAAGAGCAAAGAAGATCTGAAAGCAGCTGTATAAAGCGTACCCGGTCCAGCTCCAGAGCCACCCGGACATTGGGTTTCTTTCCGGTAACCCCCATAACATCCACTACGGTTTTACCCCGGGTAAGCTCTCCCTGAATCTCCACTTCCACGTTACACTCACGGAAATCCGCCAGACTCTCATCAACAGCACAGGCCAGGGCAAAAGGATCGTGGAGCGCCAGGCCTGAAAAACCGACACTTTGATAGAAATCGGCATAGGTTTTCAGCATATCGCAGCAGAGTACCGGGATTGCCTTACCCGTTACTCTGAGGGCGGCAATCTCATCTTCTGTAATCAAAGCCCGGTTGGTAACATCCAGACCGTACATATCGATGGGTATCCCCGCCTGAAACACCGCTGCTGCAGCATGGGGATCGGCATAGATATTGAATTCCGCTGCCGGAGTAACATTCCCGAAACCGGCAGCACCACCCATCATGATGAGTCCTTTAATTTTCTTTGAAAGATCCGGATACCGTCCCAGTGCTGTTGCTATATTGGTAAGAGGCCCTATTACAACCAGTTCCAGCTCACCCTCATATTTCCCGGCCATTTCATTAATGAAGTCAGCCGCCGACCTGGGATCCTCATCAAAGGACGGCTGGGGAAGTGGAACATCCCCCACTCCATTTTCACCGTGTACCCGGGCTCCACCTGTTTCCCTTTTCATCAGAAAAGGACCGACGGCTCCCCGGCATACCGGGATTTGAAAACCGGCCATACTCACCAGAGACAGAGCATTACGAGTAACATGATCGATGCCCACATTACCGGCAACAGTGGTAATTCCCAGTACTTCAAGCTTCTCCGAAGCCAGAGCCATAAAGATGGCCAGGGCATCATCAATCCCGGGGTCGCAGTCGATGATGATTTTACGTTTCAATCCAGCACCTCCAGAGCATTCCTCAGAAGTGCCACAAAAGCCTCCCGGTCCACATCAAAAAGTACATCAACATTGGCTTCTTCAGCGGGAATTCGGCCTTCTGCACCGCCAAAGCTCTCACCCCGGGCAAAACTCACAACGGTAGAACCGGTGGTGTATGTCCCGACACATTCCACATCCACCCGGGCTTTTCTGGAGATAAAGATTTCAGGCGCAACCAGCCAGGCAACGGCGCATGGATCGTGCAGGGGGCTTCCCCCGAACCCGGCAAAATACTCTTCGTGAAATTTCTTGAAGAAATCCAGCAGCTCGGCCACCATCACTGCGGTGGGTTTCCCTATGGATCGGAAAGATTCAATATCTTCAGCTGTTACAATGGCCTTATGGGTAACATCCAGGCCGCTCATTGTGATGGGCAGACCCGAGGAAAAAACAATCTGAGCCGCTTCAGGATCCACAAGAATGTTGAATTCCGCAGCCGGGGTCCAGTTTCCTCCAACGGCACTGCCCCCCATCAGGCTGATCCTGCCGATTTTTCCCTTCAGATCGGGCCGGGTAAGAAGTAAAAGAGCCAGGTTCGTCAAAGCCCCGGTGGGTACCATGGTAACCGGCTCATCACTTTCTTCCAGGATTTTTACCATCAGTTCGAACGCTGAAAGTTCTGATTCCGGCCACCGGGGTTCCGGCAGTGCAGGACCATCCAGGCCGCTCTCTCCATGCACCGAGGCCGCGGTTATCAGCTCCCTGAACAGAGGTTTGGCACATCCCCGGGCCACAGATACATCATTTCCCAGAAAACTCATAATTTTCCGGGCATTCAGGGTGGTTTTCTCAATGGTCTGATTACCCGCTGTGGTACAAACCCCCCGTATATCAATTTCCGGCCGGGCCTGTGCCAGTACCAGAGCAATGGCATCATCGTGTCCCGGGTCGCAGTCCATGATAACAGGGATGAAAGCCGGATCCATCAGGCACCGCCTGCTTCTGCAGCGCGTTCCTGAATCTTGCGGATTTGCTCTGTTTTACGGATAGTATAAATCACCAG
>QNBK01000411.1 GCA_003644105.1 Spirochaetota bacterium
CAGCGGTGAGTTTAAAGCGGAATCGACGATTCATTTCCGTTGGGGGGCGATGGGACACATCAAGGTAACCGACCGGGACCTCTTCAAGGCTCTGGATCTTCTGTTTGATAAAATTGAAACCAAGGTGACAAAAGAAAAGGGGAAGATACAGGATCATTAATTATTAATCGATTCTACAGTATATGAGTAAGTTCACTGTTCTTGATTTAATTGACCTCGAACCCGAGCGTCCAAATGCTTTGGACCTGCGCTGTCTCTGTGGTCGCAAGGGTTTATCCCGGGAAATCTATTCAACGGATATAAACCGGCCGGGGATGGCTCTGACGGGGTTTTTTAACAGATTTGTCGGAGAGCGCATTCAGATTATCGGCCGGGGTGAGTTTGCCTATATTGAGACCACACCGGAAGAGGATTTGAAGGTTCATCTGGATAAGCTTCTGGAGTACGATATTCCCTGTTTTATTATATGCTGCAACCTGGAGCCACCGGAGTATTTTCAGAAAGCGGTGGAGGATGCGGGGATTCCCCTGCTGCTGACGCCGCTGGAGTCGTCAGCCCTTTCCATCCGGCTGCTCAGAGCTCTGGATGATATATTCGCCCCTCAGAAAACCATACATGCAACCCTGGTTGAGGTGGAGGGTATGGGTATTCTCATTCTTGGGGAAAGCGGTGTTGGAAAAAGTGAGGCGGCCCTGGAGCTTCTTGACCGGGGACATCGCCTGATAGCCGATGATGCGGTACTGCTGAAATGTCTGAATGGGAATGTGCTCTGGGGTTACGGGACCAGTAAGGTGATGGGTCATCACATGGAAATCCGGGGGTTGGGAATTATTGATATTGCTCAGATTTATGGTATGAACTATGTCCTGGACCGTAAGCCGGTGGGAATGGTGTTTAAGCTTGAAGATTGGGACAGTACAAAGAATTATGAACGATTGGGGACCGCCGACGAGACGACAACGCTTCTGGATGTTAATATACCCCTGATTACATTACCGGTGAAGCCGGGGCGGAACATCCCTATTATCATCGAAGCGGCGGTTTTAAATCAAAGACTGAAGTCTCAAGGTGTTCATACAGCTAAGGATTTCAACAAGAACCTGATCCAGTGGATTGAGAGTGAAAATGCCCGAAATCTATGGTTTGACAAGTTTGAGAACAGGCGGAGTTAGAAATGACGACACGCAGTGTAACGATACTCAACAGGGCCGGCATACATGCCCGGCCGGCATCATTGATTGTTCAGACGGCTCAGCAGTTTGACAGTTCGATATGGATTGAAAAAGATGATGTGAAGATTAATGCCAAATCTATCATGAATATTCTTACTCTGGGGGCTACCTATCAGACAAAAATGACGGTATCTGCCGAAGGCGAGGATGAAGAAGATGCCGTCAACGATGTTGCATGGCTCTTTGATAATAAATTCAAGGAAGAATAATGTGCTTAAAACCCGGGATTCTGTCCGGGGCCGTCTTGCTGCTGCTATCGGCCCAAGTACTTCCGGGGCTTGAATTATCCCTTGATGCGGAAATCCGGGATGATTATGCCGTTGTAAGCGGGTACATCGATGGATTTGACAGCGGGGAACTGCTCCGTCAGCTCGATTCCGGGGGAACTGCCCGGCTTATCTGGGTGTTCCGTCTTGGGGGGCTGGATGAAACTCTTGTACGCTATGTTCATCGGGATTTTCTGGATACCGGGTATATCGTTTTCTCTCCAGGGATAATTTCAGATGACATTTTTATTCCTGCCGGGGAAGACAGCCTTGAGGAAACTCTTTCAACCCTTAACAATTATGAACTGACGGCCCTGGGACAGTGGGAGAAGGAGGATACTCTGGAATGCCGCATCTTCCTTGATTTAAACATGTTTATTCCTCCTCTCTCTATCTGGTCGCTTTTCAGAAAAAATCAGGACCGCAGTCCCTGGACTTCTATCCCTTATCCTCAGGTTGAAACCAAATGAAGAGACTGATTCGTATCCCTACTAACCGGTCGGCGAGTTTTATTATTGTTCTTTACACGATTATTATTGTACTGGTTCTTTTCTGGGCTTCCCAGCTTTTAGGAACGATTACCCGGGACGACCCGGGACAGATGCCGGTAATTCTTGTTCTTTCCATACTGTTTCCCTCGGCACTGCTGGTTTTATCAGGTTTTAATTTCAGCCGGGTTGTTGTGCAGCGGAGGGCCGGTGTTCCCGGCAGCCGTCTCCGCATACGGCTGATCGGTTCTTTTACACTGATTGTTTTTGTAGCGGTTCTGCCTCTGGGTTTGTTATCCTCTCTTTTTCTTAAAACGGCCATCGAATTATGGCTGGCCCCGGGTAATGGTATCGCTCTGGATGCCGGTGAGAACCTGGCCCTTGAATACCATGGTGATGCCCTTAAGCGGCTGGAAACCCTGGCTCGGAGTAACTTTCTTTCGGAACTTCTGGAGGATAACAACCGGGATGCCGGTGCAATATGGCGAGGGGTGGCCGATGTGGCACCCTACGTAAATGCGGTTCAGATTATCGGAGAAGAAGGCGACAGCATGATGGGAAACCAGGAGTTGTTTCTAAAAGACCGGAACCTTCTGGGCTATTCCGGGGACGGCCCTCTGCCCCGGCGGGTGATTAAAGGCCGTAGCATTCTCTCCTGGCAGCGTCATCTTGGGGATCGGACGGTGATTCTATCCAGCCTTCTGGCTGAGAATTTTGAAACAGATGTGAGGAAAATATCTCTGGCCCGGGATAACTGGAAACGATATAGCCGGATGGTAGGCACTTTAAAAGGTTCTCTTCTGATTTTCGGTTTGTTTCTTGCCGGTCCCCTGATCTTTATGGCGTTTTTAATCAGTATGGCAATGAGTGACAGGGTTATCAAACCCCTGGTTGCTTTGGGGGAGGCAACGGGAAAAATCTCC
>QNBK01000412.1 GCA_003644105.1 Spirochaetota bacterium
AGGAGATCGGCAGAGTTGTTTACGATATTTCCTCCAAACCTCCGGCAACCATCGAGTGGGAATAATATTGTATTGTTGTATACTTAAGGAATGAAAAGTTTACGGTACACATGGATTCTGCCCTTGTTTATCTCTTTTTTATTATTGACCTCTTGCGCCGCCAGTTCCAGGAAAGAAGCCCCCGGAGTTATGATGGAAGATACCAGGGCGGACTCATTGTCCATGAAGTCCGCTTCTGAACCTGCTCCTATTGCCGCTTCCGAGGCAGTTCCCGATGACTCCCCTGGTGAATCGCCGGCTGAAACAGGCGGAGAAGAGTCCCGGAAACGAATCTACAACGGTTCGGCGGGAATTGTTGTGGAAGATCCGGAAGAAACCCGGACCAGCCTTGAAACCCTCACTCTGGATGCCGGGGGCTATGTGGAAAGCAGTTACAGCGAATATATGGAACTCCGGGTTCCCGCCGAAATCTTCAGTGACTTTTTTGACACTGTTCTTTCCCTTGGGAAAGTCGAGTTCAGCCGGGTGGAAACCCGGGATGTTACAGATGCCTTTGCCGATATACAGCGCCGCCTGGCCACCGCCGAGGAAACCCGCAGCCGTTTGTACGTTCTTCTGGAAAAAAGTACCGACCCCAGTGAGCGGGCTCAGATTCTCAGGGAAATCGGCCGTCTTACCGAAGAAATAGAATCGCTCAAACAACAGACCGCCATCATGGAATCCAGGATTGCCTTTTCCAGGATTACCGTTCAGCTCATCCCGAGGATTCAAGGCGATTACTCCCGGGGGGATATTCCCTTCCCGTGGATTGCCTCTCTGGATCCTCTTTACCCTGCAGGGGATAAAATCAAGGGGAGGGTAAGCCTGGATTTGGGAATGGATTTTGCCGTGTTCTCCAAAGATTCTGTTTTCATGGCTGAAGATAGCGACGGAATGCAGATTCTGATATCCACAGTTCCCAATAATCCACTGGGAGACGGGGAGTTCTGGCAGAGGGCTCTGGTTTACCATTTGAGCCCTTTCTACGCAAAAGTTGACGAAATGAATCTCAGCTTCGGGGATAAGGAACTTCTCGGTGTGGAACTGGTTAGCAAAGACAGGAAACCCTTCAAGTACTTTATCGGAGTGGTAGCTGACGGCCGGAAGCTGCATGTAGTGGAAATATTTTCACCCAATGACGAGGAAAAATTCAAACCGCTCTATAAATTATTTGCCGAAGGAGAACTGAAATGAAGAACGTTATTATCACATCAGTTCTCCTTGTCTCGTTGATTCTGGTAAGCAGCCTGGCTGCAGAAGAAGAGGACAGCCTGTTTATCTCGGTTAATGCCGGTGTGCTGGTTTTCGACCGTGTTCTGGCTTCGGACAAGCTGGCCGACTGGGCGGAAGAAAACGGTGGATATTTCACCTGGAAGTCTGAAGAACAGGTTCGGATCCGGGTTCCCGATGAAAAGGTGAAATCTTTCAGATCTTTTCTTGAAGGTTTAAGTGAATTTGTACTGCAGTACGATCAGTCCAGCCGGGATTTACGTGAAGAACTGATGCACAGCCGATCGGCTCTTCAGGCCAGGGAAGAAATACTGGCAAAGAACCTGTCCTACATAAGTTCCTCTGACATGGAAGGAACCCTGGAACTGGAAAGAGAAATCCGCCGCCTGATGAACGAAATCGACAGCTATCGGGGGCGCCTCAGACTTCTGGAGAACGACCGGAAAATGGCGTTGATTGATGTCTCATTAAGCTTTCAGAGTCAGAGTGTCCCTGATACCCGGCCTTCCAGCTTCGCCTGGATTAACAGCATGGATTTCTACGGCTTCATGAACGAATATATAATGGATAGTGGAAGTATGGGATTCGGTTCTCCGGCTATACCCCTGCCTGAAGGTTTCGCTCTGATAAAAAAATCCCCGGATTTTCTGGCCATATCCCCTGAAGGTGTTCGTCTGCGTGTGCGGAAGGTAAAAAACTACCCAGAACAAAGTGTCGATTTCTGGATTGATACGCTAGCAAAAGAGCTTGATGAAAGGGGCTATATACCTGTTGAAACATCTCTCCCGGAAGACTGGGGAAACGGTAAAGTTTTTGAATCAAGGCTCTGGGCACTCCCCTGGGGGAATCTGGACTATCTCTATTTGAGCGGGATTCGAATAATCGGCGGTAAAATTGAGATTCTGGAAATGGCCGGGGAGGCTGAGTATGTGATGGGGTATCTGGGGGACAGGTGATTACTATCACACAATAAGGTGGAGGTGGTGGGAATCCCCTTCAGTCGGTCGCTGTCCTGCAGCCTTCTTTACCTGGAGTCTTCTACCCCCCCCTGAAAAATTTCCCGTATTTTTTTGTCAATGTCACGAAGGGTGAAGGGTTTCTGAATAAAGGGCGTACCAGGATCAAGAACCCCATGATGCGCGATGGCGTTATTAGTGTATCCGGACATGTAGAGCACTTTCAGATCGGGTCGATTTCTCCGGAGTTTATCCATCAGCTCTCTGCCGCTCATGTTCGGCATAATCACATCGGTAATAATCAGATCTGGTTCAAGCATCTTCTCTTCTATTAAATGCAGTGCTTCTCCACCATTTGCCGCAATGCACACTTTGTAACCCAGCTGTGAAAGGATTGTCTCCATCAGTTTTCGAAGGCTCCCTTCATCTTCCACCACCAGGATATGTTCCCCGCTACCTGCTGTTATTTTTTTTTCGACTGCAGCCTTTTTCCGGTTTTGTCTCACATTGGTTTGCGGCAGGTATATTTTGAAAGTCGTGCCGTGTCCGGGTTCGGAATATGCCCAGATATTCCGCCGGACTGTTTGATGATGCCGTACACCATGGAGAGTCCCAATCCGGTACCTTTATTCTTTTCTTTGGTCGTAAAAAACGGCTCGAACACCTGGGATAAGATTTC
>QNBK01000413.1 GCA_003644105.1 Spirochaetota bacterium
ATTGACAGCAATGTTGAAATAGGACCCTTTGCTATTATTAAATCTGATGTAACCATTGCCTCTGGTACTACCATAGGCCCTTATACCACCATTGATCAATATGTAAATATTGGAGCTGACTGTACTATTTTTCAATATGCTGCCATAGGAGGTGCTCCCCAGGATCTCAAATTTCATGGAGAAAAAACTTATCTGAAAGTTGGCAGAGGAACAATAATCCGTGAATTTGTAACTATTAACCGGGGAACTCAATTTGGTGGTGGCATTACAGAAGTTGGAGAAGAAAACTATTTAATGGCCTATACCCATATAGCCCATGACTGTAAGACTGGGAAACAGGTTATTCTGGCTAATAACTCTACACTTGCAGGCCATATCATTATCGGTGATAATGTTACTATAGGTGGCTTGGTAGCAATTCATCAATTTGTCCAGATAGGAGATTATGCCTATATTGGTGGCAAATCAGCAGTTATTAAAGATATCCCGCCATATGTAATAGCAGCCGGCGATCGTGCAAGTCTTCATGGTCTTAATAATGTTGGCTTAAAACGGCGCAAATTCCCTAAATCAACACTTCGCGAACTTAAAAAAGCCTATCGAATATTTTTTAGGATCGGGCTGACAGTTAAACAGGCTTCTGAACGTGTTAAAGCTGAAACTGAACAGATTCCTGAAGTGCAGAATTTTATAAATTCCATTGTTAGGTCAAACAGGGGGGTTACAAGATAATCTGGAGGTCACACGCATAAAAATGAAGATTGGACTCATAGCCGGTGCAGGACAGTTTCCAGAACTTTTTTCCAAAAAAGCTGCTAAAAAGGGCTATCAAGTCTATGGAGTTGGTTTTCATAATGAAACCGAAAAAACCCTTTGCGACCATGTTCAGGAATTACAATTAATTTATATTGGTCAGATTTCAAAGCTCATAAAATATTTCAAAAAACATCAAATCACCCAGGCTGTGATGCTCGGCTCCATCAATAAAACAAATATTTTTAAAAATATTCGTCCTGATTTTAAGGCTCTCTCTTTTATTGCAAAAACCATAAAAACCCATGATGATTCTGTATTGACTTCTTTTGCAGATCTGCTGTTAAAAGACGGCATTGAAATTTTGCCTTCTACTTTTCTGCTTCCTGAACTTATAAGCCCTAAAGGCTGCTGGACTAAAATTAAACCAGATAAAGCTCAAAAAAAAGATATCACCCATGGCTGGAAACTTGCCAAACAGATTGGTAAACTTGATATTGGGCAATGCGTAGTAATCAGCAATGGAACTGTCCTTGCCGTTGAAGCAATTGACGGTACTGATTCTACCATTAAACGGGGAGGGCTTTTATCTAAAAAATCAGGTGCTGTTGTTGTTAAACTTTCCAAACCCTCCCAGGATTTACGATTTGATCTTCCCTCTTCAGGCATTCAAACCATTGAAACCATGCATGAAGCAGGTGCTAATGTCCTTGTATTGGAAGCTGAAAAATCAATCTCTTTTGACAGAAATGCAATGATTACCCTGGCAGATAAATATAAAATATCCATTCTCGGGCTTACAGATGATGATATCTCTTAAGTAAAATGAACCTGTCTGTAAAACTTAAACATATAATGGTGTTAACCGGCGAACCGTCCGGTGACCTCCATGCTGGACACCTTGTCAAAGAAATAAAAAGATTGAACCAGAATATTTACTTTTCCGGCATAGGTGGAAAAAATCTTGAACATCAGGGTGTTGATCTCTTTTATAATATTGAAAACCTCTCTGTCATGGGATTGATAGAAGTTATTATGCAGTTTAAACAAATCAAACAGGCCTTTGATTTATTTAAAAAAAAACTTGAACATAATAAACCAGATTTACTGATACTTATTGACTACCCTGGATTTAACCTGAAAGCTGCAAAATTTGCCAAAAAGTTATATAATATAAAAATTTTGTATTATATAACTCCCAAGGTTTGGGCATGGAATAAATCAAGACTTAAAAAAATCAAGCTATATATTGATCATGCAGCTTTAATTTTGCCTTTTGAAGAGAAAATTTATAAAAAAGCCAATATCAATGCTACCTTTGTTGGCAACCCTCTCATGGATAATTACCCTGAAAACATATCCAAACCTTTTTTGCCAAAAGATAATTTATTAAAGAAAAAAACTCTGATTATCGGCCTGTTACCAGGGTCAAGAAAAACTGAAGTTAATAATCTGTTTGCAATAATGATAAAAGCTGCTCAACAGATTTCAAAATATCTGCAAACCTGTAATAATCAAAGAGTTACTTTTATTATATCCAAGGCAGATTCAATTAAAAAACAACACATTGAAATGATTTTAAAAAAATCAGGTCAGCCAAATCTATTTAAAATCAGTGACATGCCCGTAAAAAAAATTTTTATACAATCTGATCTTGTAATTGCAGCATCCGGCACTGTCACACTTGAAGCAGCCCTGTGCTGTGTTCCTACCATGATTATATATAAAATGTCATGGATAACCTACCACATTGCAAAACAGGTTGTTAAAATAAAATATGTCGGACTTGCCAATCTTATTGTGAACAGGGAAGTTATGCCTGAACTTTTACAAGATGATGCAAGTTGTGAAAAAATCAGCAGCAAAGCCATATATATGCTTGATAATTTAAAATATTTTGAAAATCAGCTGCAAATGGTTCGCAAAATGCTTGGTAATAAAGGCGCATCATATAGAACTGCAAGGCTTGCAATAAAAATGCTTTAAGCTGTATGGCATATTCGATTTGACAAAAAATCAAGGATATGAGATTTGAGGTATGGGGTTGTGGAAAAACAGATTTCACAATCTGTTTATTATTTTTTAAACTTTAAATTTCATCTGTTTTATGGAAAAATTAAGGATTTTATTTTGATGACCCTGGA
>QNBK01000414.1 GCA_003644105.1 Spirochaetota bacterium
AATACACTCGAACCCAGACAAGATTAAAAGCATTCAGAACTGATAACGTCAGGATAATACTGAGGAACACAGTCATCAGGCGTCGCCGCAGTCCGAAGGGTAGTTTTTCCGGATTTTCCATCATCCTTTACTCTTCATCGGTTGCAAAATCGAGAATTTTTTCTTTGGTGGCATTTTTACTGTTCATCTCTGCAGCAATCCGGCCTCCCGCCAGAACCAGGATTCGGTCGCTCATGCCGAGTATTTCTTCAATCTCAGATGATATAAGAATGATGGAGGCTCCTTTGTCCACCATGTCGTTCATGGCGTTGTAGATGTCCACTTTAGATGCGGCGTCGATTCCTCTTGTAGGTTCATCCATGATGTAGATTCTGGAGCGGTTCATCAGCCAGCGGGATACCATTACCTTCTGCTGGTTTCCCCCGGAGTAGGTTTCCATGATATCCCCGGTATTCCCGGGTTTGATACTCATTTCACGGACATAATCCTGGGTGAGTTCTCTCATGTAGCTATCGTTTAAAACCCCTTTAGATCTGAATCGAGGCAGGGTGGCTGCGGTGATGTTCTGAATCAGGTTGTGGCGGAGGAACATCCCGTTTTCGGCCCGGTCTTCGGGAATCAGGGAAATCCCACTGGACATAGCCTCTATCGGGTGTCTGATACTCACCTTTTCACCGTTTATTTCCACTTGGCCGTTTTCAGGCCGGACAATTCCGAACAGACAATTTGCAAGGAGGGTACGCCCGGATCCCATCAGGCCGGTAATCCCCAGAATTTCCCCCCGGCGAAGATGGAAGTCCACTCCTTTAAGTATGGGCATCAGCACGATATCCTTAACTTTCATTACAACCGGACCGGCTTCAGCTCCGATCCGGGGGTAGCGGTTTTTGAGAACATCACCGCTCATCATTTTCAGGAGAGAACTTTTATCCACCGAATCACATTCTTCGGTTCCCCGGATTCTTCCCTTGTGTATAACACTCACCCGGTTTCCGATCCGGCGAATCTCATCCATACGGTGAGAGATATAAAAAATACCGGTACCATTTTCCTTCAGGCGGTTCAGAATATCGAACAGGATATTCCTTTCTGGTTCGGACATGGCTGAAGTGGGTTCATCGAATATCACCAGCTCCGCAGCGGAGACATAACCCCTTGCCGCGGCAACAAGCTGACGTTCCGCGTAGCCGAGATTTCCCAGAGAAGCTGACGGATCTATTGGTATTTTAAGTTCGGCGAATAAGCGCTGACATTCGGCCAACATGCGTTGGAGGTCAACAAAAAAGCGGACACCCCAGAATGTGGGAATTCGGCCGAAGAAGACATTTTCCGCAACAGAAAGGTTGTTGAAGGACTGTACGTCCTGATGGAGATAGATAATGCCGTTTCTCTGGGCTTCATGGATGGAGCGAAATTGAACCGGTTCCCCCCGGTATAGAATTGCACCCCCATCGGGTGGGAACCATCCTGAAATCAGCTTCATCAAAGTGGACTTCCCCGAACCGTTCTCTCCGATGAGAACATGAACTTCCCCCCTGTTCAGCACAATATCCACTTCATCAAGGTGGAAATCAACAAAGTGCTTATGAATATTCTTCAGCTCCAGAAGGGGGCGGGAAGGATTCATTGACTCCCCTCAAAAGCGGTTACAGTGGTGTATAGGGGAATATCTGAGTTGAAAATTCGGGTTTTATAGTCTTCCTCCAGCTTTGAATTACTGATGATGCCCCCGGCAATACTGATTTCCCCCAGGCGGTAGAATGCGCTTTTTGCAAACCGCTCTGAAGGACAGACGACGATGCTGCTCTCGGATAATTCCAGAGCACCGAGAATCAGGTCGGCCTTTTCCTGGCTGTTCACCGTCATTTGGAGATTTTCGTTGATACCATCCACTTCTAAAAAGAGGCGATTAACATAGAACTTCCGGAGGTTTGCCAGAGCCATGGAACCGAACAGAGCCTTTTCACTCTTATCCATATCTCCGCCTAAAAGAACAATTTTGTTGGAGTCCTGCAGGGATATCCGCAATGCAATGGATAAGTCGTTGGTAAGAACCGTCAGGTTGGAGCGCTCCTCCAGCTTCACTGCGAGACGGACATTCAAAGCGCCGTTGGTGAGCATCACCACATCACCGTCTTTAACCATTCGCAGGGCCACCGATGCTATTTCATCCCGGGATCCGTCATCATCTGATTCTTCCAGAATTTCCAGAAGAGGATCGACTGTCTCAATCTGATTGATAACAGCACCACCATGGGTGCGGATAAGCCAGCCGTCTTTTTCGAGTCGCTCAAGATCCCGGCGAACCGTTACTTCTGATACTCCCAGAAGGTTGCTCAGAGTATGAACCTGGGCCTGTTCGTGTTCTTCAAGATATTTTTTGATTATTCGGATTCTTTCAATGGCATACATAGTTTTGAATTGAAATTATACCATTACTGAGCTGAAATCTGGTATTAAATTGCCAATAATCGTATAAATACAAACATTTTTCTTGACAGATATGAAACCCGGGCCTTAGGATAATGATCAAATACGAAAGCTAGAGGTTTCATATCGTTGCATAAGACGACTTAAAACCCTTCAAATGCCCTTGGGCATGCTTTCGAATTAGATTATTTAAAGGAGAACCCTATGAAAAGGTTCACAACGGTTCTTGTCCTGGCTCTCGTAGTCATGGCCTTCGCCGCTCCTCTGTTCGCCAACGGCGGTACAGAAAACTCAGATCAGAAAATCGTCGGTATCGCCATGCCCACCCAGTCTTCACAGCGCTGGATTCAGGATGGTAATTACATGAAGCAGGAACTTGAAAGCCGGGGCTACAAGGTAGACCTTCAGTATGCTGAGGATAACATCGACGCTCAGGTTGCTCAGATTGAGAACATGATTGTTAAA
>QNBK01000415.1 GCA_003644105.1 Spirochaetota bacterium
ATCATAGCAGACTCAAATTCTTCATTGTTGGAATACTCATACCCGAATACATCCTTCCACAGGCCGGCATCCTCCATGCACATGTAAAAGAACACCTTACCATGCCAATCTGATAACGATTCATAGGCGAAACGAAACATATTCCGCTTGATATCGAGAGGATAGGAATACTTTCCCTCTGCATCTTCAAGAGGCATCTGGAGAATTTTACTCTTAACTTTACGTTCACGCATCTTTTTCAGTACGGGTTTGATAAAAGTTAACGTACCCAGAGACAGCAGTGCCGTATCCTCATCTCGGAATCTGTTTTGAATCTGTGAAAATAAAGCCCCATAGTCCTTTTCCCAAGTATCGTAATAAACCATTGGATGAAAATGAAAACCTATCAGATTTCCCTTAGCCGCTATTTGTTCAGCCGCTTCCAGTCTATGAGTTAGAGATGCCGTGAAATGCTCTTCGTTGTCAATAATCAGCTGAGGATTCAGAGACCAGGTAGTCAGCACATTTACCGGCACTTCCCGGCTGAGCAGGTGAGAAATATTCGCCGATTTGGTTTTCAGTTCAAGTATGACATTGGGATGAACAGCCGCAAAGTCCAGAACGGCATCCAGAATACCGGACCTGTTCCCCCACATAAGAGAATCTGAGGACTGTCCGGTACCGATATGGTAGCTTCGCCGGGGGTCTATCTCAATAGATTGAAGTTTTTCAATGAAGTTCTCATCAATACCGATAGAATCACCATCATAGAAGTACCGGATAGAACAATAACTGCAGTCATACCCGCAGCCCTCGACGGCATCCAATGTTAAAAGGTTACAGCAACGGGTACGGTCTGAGGCTACAGGACAGCGGCCGAATCCGGGCATATCACGACTAATGGAAACTATGGATTTACCGCTGCTATCACCTATATCAGAACTCCCCTTGAAACGACTGTATGATTTTGGGGTCTGTTTCAGATTCTCCCAGGCAACTCTTACGAATCTAAAAGCCTCCTTACCGTTTTTAAAGTCACTTTGAAGACATTCACTGATAGGAATTTCATCCCACATTCTGAAGTCCAGTGCCATTTCGATTATCTGTTTTAATTCCTGATAACTGTAACGATACCTCAGAGCAGATACTCTGATTGTCTTCCGATCCACTTCGGGCAGATTTTCAAATGGTGACTGTGCGATAACCGATTCCATTTTTTCTGGATAATCATCGAGAATCGACTCCCAGCGATGAATGGATCTCTCTATAAGCCGGACTAATTCAGCTGAAGTTTTGATTGAATCATCCAGATAGTCAGAAACCACTTTCAATACATACAGATTCTCTGTCGGGAGGTGGGATCCGGAGACTTCAAGAAATGTCGATGCCTCCATGTCAACAAGACAGTCATCCTGTTTATCAAGATTCGTAACAGGAATATCGGAAGTTATCAGGGGGAGACTCGGTAATCCCGATATCTCCCCATGGGTGCAGAACAGCGACCCCTGCGGAATATCAGGATTATTACATCCGGCTGTTCCGATATTCAGTGCCATTTTAAACTTACCAGAGTTATGATTGGTGAATAACTGCTCCAGAGCGCTCCTGCAGTTGTCACTGCCAACCCCGGAGACAATCAGAACAATGCCGCCTCCCCCGGGAGCAGTCCCGCGAAATATTTTATAGGGCCTTGTTTCATACTGTCTGAGAGCAAGATGGGCAATTATCGGCTTTGCTTCACTGAAGAGAGCTGTGTGAATCAAAATTTCCGGTTTACGGGACACTTGAATATTACTCCTGAAGGGACTTTCGACTTTTTACCCCAACCTGGTCAACAAGTTCAGCAGGGTATAACTCACTTTATCAGTATCAGGTGATTGGGAACCGCCCTGTACAAAGGGACAACCGGAAAACTATGAAGACTTTCCTCTTCTCTCCACACCAGTCTGGCTGAACCTCCGCCATCCATGGCGATACCCTCCCGGGCGCCTAATAATCTCAGGAGACTTCCAGCCTCCTCGTAACTGTATCCCCTTCCATCCTGGCCCCTGATAACCAGAAGAATCATTAACGCACCATCTTCCGACCAGCCGAGGGCACTTACAGCATCCCTGATAGAAACCGAATACAAGGGCAATCCGTCTGAAAGAATTGCGTAGAATCCCCCGGCAGAATCATTATTCCATTCTTCCTGTTCACCGGGATGAAGGAGTTCAAGTTTACCGTTTTTATTCACGCCCAAAGCATCATGGCGGCAATCAGGCAAAGAGTACGTTGTACCGTCAACACGATAAAAACCCCTGACACTTTGAGGAAAACCGGAGCGAAAACGAATTGGAGTGTGGGGAGATGCGGTAAGAACGGCCAAAACTTCCGAATTTCTGAAGTACTCACCCCCATGCCTGGATAAAAACATTCCTTCATCCGCATCCCCTGCCGGTATAGCAGGTGAAATTAATAAGCTGCATCCTGTAGAACGGACAGCCATCCATTCGACTTTCCCATTTGTATCCCTCCCGGTAAGAATCTCTATTCCCGGTGCAATTACCCTGCTCTGTGTAACGGTTTCAGGGCTACTTGCACATGAGTATAAAAATAGAGATAAACTTGCAAATGAAAGGATAATGAACCATCGGAATTTCATACTTAAGGCAAGCTTGTCACATATTTAATCAAAGAGCCAGAACATACTTCCGGGAACTTTTAAAACTTAATAACCGAAGTTTGGCCATAAGTATACCGATACTAAGAGCTGTAATGATTGAATACATCGTTCCAACAAATATTGATGACAGAATCCTGAACCGGGCAGCTGCGGCCCTTAAGAATGGCGGTTTGATAGCTCATCCCACTGATACCAGCTGGCACATCAGCTGTGCATC
>QNBK01000416.1 GCA_003644105.1 Spirochaetota bacterium
GCCGGTTCGGCGGTCATACCCGGGAATATGGCGCCTCAGCTGTGAGGCGTTCCTGTTATGCTGCCGACCGCACCGGCCATATGATACTTCAAACCCTCTACCAGCAGTGCATTAAAAACGATGTGGCCTTCCACGATGAGTGGCAGGTGGTGGATGTTGTAATGGATGGAACCCGGATAAACGGGCTGGTGGTTTTTGAATTGAGCACAGGTGCTCTCCACCTTGTCAGTGCCAAAGCTGTTCTTTTCGCCACCGGCGGTTTCGGCCGCATGTTCAAGGTTACCTCCAACGCCATGGCCAATACCGGTGACGGTCCGGCTCTGCTCTCCCGTGCCGGTATTCCCCTGATGGATATGGAATTTTTCCAGTTTCACCCCACTGGAATCAGGGGCATGGGAATACTCATCACCGAAGGTGTCCGGGGAGAAGGCGGCATACTCCTGAACAGGGATGGAAGCCGATTCATGGAAAAATACGCTCCCAGCATGATGGACCTGGCCCCCAGAGACATGGTGAGCCGGGCGATTATGACGGAAATAGCCGAAGGCCGCGGTATCAAGGGTGATAAAAAGATTGACGACTGGGTACACCTGGATGCCAGTCACCTGGGTAGGGAAACCGTAGAAGCCAAAATTCCCGATATTGCCGATTTCTGCCGCACCTATCTTGGTGTAGACCCTGCGGTGGAACCCATGCCGGTTCAACCTACAGCGCACTACGCCATGGGAGGAATACCCACGGATGTTCATGGCCGGGTAAGCAACGGCAGGCAAACATGGGAAGGGCTTTTCGCCGCCGGTGAGTGTGCCTGTGTCTCGGTTCACGGTGCCAACCGCCTGGGAACTAATTCCCTGGTTGAACTCATCGTATTCGGCCGCCGCTCCGGATTGGCCATGGCCGATTATGTAAAGAATGCGGATGCTCCTCACACCGGAAGTGAGGGAAACGACAAGGTTGAAATCTGGAAGGAACGGATAGCAGGGCTGAAAAAAGGCGGAGCCCATGCGGGTAACAGCTATGAGGCCATGAAGGAAACCATGATGACCAATGTGGGAGTCTATAGAAACGAAAAGGCCATGCAGACTGCAGTTGATGATATCAACGCCTTGAGGGAGTCCTATGAGGAAATTGGAGTTCAGGATCAGGATGCGAACTTCAACACTGAAGTCCTCTCCATTCTGGAACTGGAAAATCTTCTGGATCTCTCCCTCCATACAGCCAGTACCGCTTTGGCCAGAACCGAAAGCCGAGGGGCTCACTCCAGGGAGGATTTCCCGGAACGGGATGATGAAAACTGGTTGAAACACAGCCTGAGTTTAATTGAAAACGATAAGGTGATTCTTGACTCCAAAGCTGTTGATATAAGCCGCTGGGAACCGAAACCACGGGTTTATTAAATTAAGGAAGATAAATGAATGTTACTTTAGATATCAGGCGATTTGATCCTGAAACGGACAGTGAAAGCCACAGACAGAAATATGAGATTGAGGTTCAACCCACCGACAGGGTACTGGATGCATTGATGCACATATCCCTTCATGTGGATGGCACTCTCGGATTCCGAAAATCCTGCGCTCACGGGGTTTGCGGCTCTGATGCCATGAGAATTTCAGGTAAAGAGCGGCTGGCCTGTAAAACCCTGATAATGGATGTGGCGGAAAAGGACGGTGATATTATCACCCTGGATCCTTTACGGCATATGGAAGTCCAAAAAGATCTGATGGTGGATCAAGGCGTTTTCCTGGAAAAATTCAGAGCGGTAGAACCCTTCTTGAAACCTAAGGAAAAACCACCGGTTTCCGGGGAGTTTCTGCAGTCCGCCGAGGATAGAGCCCTGATTGATGAAGCCACAAAGTGCATCAACTGCGGTGCCTGTTACTCGGCATGTCCGATTCTGGATGATAATCCTGATTTTCTGGGGCCTGCGGCTCTGGTAGCTGCAGCAAGATTCGTATTCGACAGCCGGGATGAGGGATTACCCGCACGTCTGGAGATTGTCGATCAGCAAAACGCCGTGTGGTCCTGCGATAACCATTTTGAATGCACAAAAGTGTGTCCCAGGGAAATTAAAATCACAAAATTGATCAACCTCACTAAAAAAACCATTAAAAAGTACAAGGAAGGCGGCAGCTTCGCATGAAAATACATGAATATCAGGCCCGGGATCTGTTCACCCGCTTCGGTATCCCGACAAACGACTACAAGCTTGCCCTCACCCCCGCAGAGGCGGTAAAAGCCTCCGGAGACTGGAAACAGGTTGTTGTTAAGGCCCAGGTTCTTGCCGGAGGCCGGGGCAAAGCCGGCGGGGTGAAACTTGCCGATAATGCCGCTGAAGTCAGGGATAAAGCGGCAAAAATACTCGGGATGGATATCAAAGGGTACAAAGTGGACAAAATTCTGGTCTGTGATGCGGCTCCCATTGCCCGGGAATACTATCTGGGTATGATTCTCGACCGTTCAAAACAGGGTATCACCCTGATGCTCACCGATCAGGGTGGTGTGGATATTGAAGATCTGGCTCAAAGCAATCCAAAGGCCATTCATAAATTAACCCTTTACCCGCACCTTGCCGTGGATGATAAAATTCTGGATTCCTTTCTGACAAAATCCTTCCCTGAGGAGGCCCAGCGGACCCAGGCTATGGGAGCTGCAAAAGCCCTGTTAAAGCTTTTTATTGAAACTGACGCTTCTCTGGCGGAGATTAATCCCTATGCCCGTACTCCTGACGGGAAGATGCTGGCCCTGGACGGTAAGATGAACTTTGATGACAGCGCCCTGTTCAGACATCCCGAAATTGCAGCATTGAGAAACCCCGAAGAGGACAGTGCCGATGAGGTGGAGGCCCGGGAGAAA
>QNBK01000417.1 GCA_003644105.1 Spirochaetota bacterium
AGGAACCGACTGTCAGTTGCCTCTTCAACGTTGCCGTCGAAGCGCGAAGTGCAATGTACAGATACTGACAAAAAGAGTCAAGCGCATCGAAAGATTTCCTGGTTGATTATCGTAGATTCTTCTGAAAACAATAAAAAGAGTAATTTCATTAACCCAATTATCAGCTAAATTGACTCTTTTCTGTTGAATTAATAAAATAACATGCAATGGACGACAACAATCCGAATGATTTCAAGCGATGCTACACCTGTGGGAAATGGCTGCCGGCTGTAGGTGCATTTTCTGACCGGTTCTGCTCCAGGGAATGTGCCCAGTCATTTAAAAGGTGCCCTGTATGCGGTGATTATTTTGCACTCGGTCCGATGACTGTTGATGGTTTCTGTTCGGCGGAGTGTGCAGGTATCGACTTAAAAGACCGACCGGAAACAATTACTGAAGTTGAATAACCGGATTACCAAACTATATAAGGATTCCTAGAAATCTCCATAAAGAAGATTTCTAACTGCCGATCGAACTGCCGGCGGGGTGTTGGTGATAAAATCATCATAAGCATCTTCATCAGAGAAACCTTCCTCCAAGGCCCTTTTCAGAGCAGTAAGTCCCGCATCATAACTCCCGGATTGAACCAATCTGATTTCTGCGATATGCCACCAAAGGTCCCCGGTATCCCCTTCACCATCAGCCAGCTTCAGCAGATAACTGATGGACTCACTATAAAGGCCCATGTACTCTGCAGATATTGAAGCACCGGTGAGAGCATCGGAGTTTCCAGGACTCTGTATTATCACTGTCCTGAAGGTTTCAAGAGCTTCACTGTAACGCTTTGCCATTACCAGAGTCCGGGCAAGATCCATACGCGAATCAACACTGTCATCCATCCGAAGAAGCAATTTCCGCATTCCAACCGCCTCTCCAGCCCGGCCTGAGGCTTCATAGACTTCACTGGCACCTTTCAACGATTCCTTATCCCCGGGAGATATAATAAGAACTGAGAGATAGTAATCCAGAGAAGCTTGAACCCTATCGTCTTTCCAGGCGGCCCAGGCCATGCCTCGAAGAACTTTCAGATTACTCGGATCCCGCTGATTCAAAGACTGAAGCATTTCCAGAGCTTCGCCGCTACGGTCCAGCTCCACAAGTGTTAATGCGGAATTGTATACGGCTGCAGCCATTTCAGGCTCATATTCAAGGGCAAGGGCATAGGCACCCAGCGCATCTTCATAATTACCTGATTCATGGTACAGATTACCGTTGTTGTAAGCCTGCGCGGCCCGTTCCTCTCTGGAGCTCCAAGTCCGGCAACCGCCGATAACCAGAAAAGAGAGGGAGCAGGCAATGAAAAGTAAAAGCAGCCGGACTCTGTGCGGGGTCATCCCCCGAGGACCGTCCTTTCCACTTCCCGAACCTGAGATCTGTATAATGAGGCCAGATTGGCACCATAATCGGCTACCAGCTGAATCATACTCCTGGGATACTCACCATCTATTCCGTTTATCCGGTCGCCGGCATCTCCAAGTCCCGGAAGGATGTAGGCCACATCGTTGAGTACAGGATCCATCCACAGGGTGTAGACATCAACATTTTCTATTGATCTGACGATCTGAAGTGATCCCTGAAGAGCGGCTATCACATTAAGAGCTTTGATTGACTTCGGTTTGACACCCTGATCCAACAGGTATTTTATTATAGTTACAAGGCTGCCGCCGGTGGCGTTCATCGGATCGGCAAAAACCAGATTTTTCCCATTCAGTGATTCAAGATCAAAATAGGACATATCCAGATCCAGGATGTATTCCATGTCATCCTTGGTTTTTGAATCATCCCTTTTAATCCGGAACAGGGCAAAGGGAGTAACCATTCCAGTGGAGCTGTACTCCTGAATCTCCTTACTCAGTATCATCGACGGCAACAGTGCCCCTCGGAGCATGACACACATCACAGTATCTTCAATGAGGTGGTCGACATCGGGGATTTTATGCACGGCATAATTCTGTACGGGATCTGTTACAGGAGTTTTTACAACAAGGTGGTTTTTCCGTGTATTATCCAGCCCACCCCAGGCCAGATTGAACAGCAACTCATAGGCTCGCTGGATGTAGTACACAAACTCATCATTACCAGTCCTTGCATCCCTGAGCTTGGCGATCAGCCTGGAGACTTCTCCGTGCTTGATTGTCGGAGTTTCAAAACTATAGACATGCAGATGCGGCTCTTTTGCCGTGATTTCCTGCATAATATCACCCATACTCTCGTAGAGACCGATTACCTTGTCGGTTTCTTTTTTTACCAGTGAAGGATTAGACTCTCCGGCGGCCAGTGTTCGAAAAGAGCTAATGGCATCATCGTAGAAAGAATGCATCCGGGAAATATTGTCCCGGTCGGTTTCATTCAGGTATCCATCCAGATCCTCGGCCTTCAAGATAATATTTTCACTCATGGTTTATCCTTTTTTTTCTCTTGCTTCACCGGAGATTATAGACTGAATATCCTGAAAGGGTCGACGGGCAGTTGAATTAAACTGCCCACGGTTATTCAGAACAATTTTCAGAAAGCCAGGCCGCCGCTAATTGAAGTTGACAGACCTCTATCACCATCATCAAGCAGATCTGTTCCGAGAACATCAATCACAAGGTTGAACCGGCCTTCTTTAATCGGGCGAATCCTGATGCCTGTATTAAATGCTCCCCGGCTTGATGCATTCACCATTGCACCGGTAACGGTATAGGAGAAATTTGCAAAGTCCGTTACCCAATAAACGTAGTTTTTAAACGTTTCGGGAAATAAACTCATTGAAAAACCCATACCATAGATAAACTGACTGCTGAAGCTTCCCCTGTTCAGCATCTGCCA
>QNBK01000418.1 GCA_003644105.1 Spirochaetota bacterium
AAGCAGTGAGTAGATAAACACCATCACTGTTGATTTGAAATTGAGTACCGGATAGAGAACCGAACCGATTCCCATGGAATCCACACTATCCATCGCTTTGGCCATGGCGGTGAATCCCACCTTCCCGTAATAACCTGTCAGAACCATTCCCCCGGCGATACCGACCAGAGCCCCGGCAATGCTGATAAAAAGAGCCTCCAGGAAAAAGAGTTTTACCAGCTGCTTCCCCGCCATACCCATGGCACTCAGGGTACCAATCTCCTTCATCCTTTCAAATATCACCATGATGGTGGTGTTGATAATTACCGTACTGGCCAGCAGGAAGAAGACAATCGCGATAATATCGTAAATTTTCACCGCCAGATCTATCATGGCGGCCATACCGTTAACCTCTTTGTAATCAAGGACATTCAGGGCAACATCCGAACTCAAAGTGTCCGACAGCCGGGAGGCCACCTCCTTGGGCGAGCTTGTTTTTTCATTCACCTTGATGAAGATTTCCTGTACCTGATCCGGGAGCCAGAGAAATCTCTGAACCGTATCCAGAGGTACCTGAATCATCGTTTTTTCCATGGTGGGAATGGGCAGAGCCAGTATCCCGACAATGGTGAATGTGTAGGCATTACTTCCCCGGGATCCGGATTGGGAGAGTACGGTGAACTTACCCCCTATCCCTATTCCCAGTTTTTTCGCCAGGGCCCGGCCGGCCAGTGCCTCCCGGGTACCCGCCTGGGGAAGGCGTCCCTGAACCAGCGTTCGTTCATAGTCCTGATAGCCGGATTCAAGATTGAAATCCACCCCCATTCCCATCACATTCACCTTCTCATCACTGCCGATGCCGCCGATGGGCACCCGGCCGGGAAAATTAATCCTTGGACTCAGGGCCGTTACACCGGGATCGGCCTTGATATCATCAAGGAGAGATTCATACTCGGGAATGGCCAGGTACAGAGGATTCAGCCGCTCGTATTTGTCGTACTCGGCATTCCGCACCCTCACCGCACCGGTCATGTAAGTCCAGAGGTTCTGTTCCATATCATTTACCATTCCGGCGAGAAAGCCGAAGAGAAATACAATGGCGAATCCGGCAATGGCAATGGCTGTTCCCGAAAGCAGGCTGCGCCGTTTGTTTCTGGCTATATTGCGCAATGCAATTTTGTATAATTTCATCACTCCCCTCCTACTGAAACCGCAGACTGGCGGGAATATCCAGCCGCAGTATCCGGTGAGTGGAAAATGCGGCCACCAGAACCGCCATTCCCACTCCCATAGCAAAGGCGGCAATCATGCTCGGGAAATCCCAGACACCGTACATCTGCCCCTGAAGTCTGTAGCCGAAACTGGAATCGCGAAGCAGAAAGGAATAGTCGATTCCCCACTTCACCAGGGGCCAGGTAACCAGAGCCCCGAGGCCCACCCCGTATAAACCGCCGAGAACCCCTATCCCGGCAGATTCCCAGAGAAACAAAGCCCGAATCTGCCGGTTGCGCATACCCAGGGCCCGCATCATGCCCAATTCTCTTACCCGTTCATAAACGGCCATAAGCATGGTATTGGAGATACCGACACCGGCGATGATAAGAATAAGGAATATTATCATACCGGTACCGGCACCTTTGGCCTGGGAAATGGCAAAGAAATCCGCTCCGAGAATGTGCCAGTCCACGGCCTCCAGGCCGATTTTTTCAAGTTCCGGAACAAGGGCGGCAAAGGCAGACTCTGCTGATTTGCCGCTGCCGAAATTAATATTCATTTCGGTAACATTCCCGTTCATCTCCAGGTATTCATCGGCTACCGAAAGGGGCAGAAACATTCCCGAACGGGTTATCTCCGGGTTGGGACAGTTGAGAATTCCGACAATTTCAAGATCGAACACCTGGGCATACCCATCCCTTGTCTGGGTTTCCACCAGAACTGTACTGCCTATTTCAGCGCCGATATCTTCAGCCAGCCAGGATCCCAGGAGAATACCCGGCTCCCCGTCCACCAGCCAGTTTCCATCAACAAGGCTGTCTTTGAGCTTGAAAACCTGTGAATCCCTTTGGGGATCGATTGCCGTAAAACGCCCGGGAATGCTGCCGTCTTCGGGAAAAGGATCTTTGTAGAAAATCAGGTCTCCACCGAAACTGATTCGAGGGGAATACCCGGCATGGCTGTTTTTCAGAACAGGCGTGAGAACCTCAGGGTTAAATGATTTCTTCAAGGGAAAGGTTTCCCGGTCTTCCCAGTAACCCGGCGCCATAATACGTCCGGTGGCGGTTTCATACAGACGCAGGTTGGTTTCAGACTCTTTGTTGATACCTGTCAGCAGTGACTGCATCAGAATAAACATCATCAGACCGTAGGCAATGGCTCCTGCTGTTATCATGGTCCGTTTTTTGTAACGGGCCAGGTTTTTAAAGGCCATTTTCGGGAGGTAGTTCATTTATTACCTCCTTGTATCGCTCTGAATCTCACCATCATGCAGCTGTACCAGCCGTCCGGCAAAATCCATTACCATGGGATCGTGGGTGGCAAAAACAAAAGTGCTTTTATGCTTCTCGTTGAGAGTCTTCATCAGCTCCAGAATTTCCTTTCCGGTATGGGAATCAAGATTGGCCGTTGGTTCATCCGCCAGAAGTATCTCAGGGTTTTTTACAATAGCTCTGGCGATGGCCACCCTCTGCTGCTGCCCCCCCGAGAGCTTCCCCGGCCGGCGGTTCTCCATCCCTTCCAGACCCACTTCCCGGAGAATGACCATGGAACGTTCGACCGCTTCCTTATCGCCCACACCCATGAGATTCAGGCTGAATGCCACATTCTCAAGAGCGGTAAGAACGGGAATCAGGTTATAACTCTGAAAGACAAA
>QNBK01000419.1 GCA_003644105.1 Spirochaetota bacterium
AGAGAAAAACCCTTACCGGAAGAAACAGACGGCAAGACATCTTGAAAAGGGACTGATAAAAACCGAAAAACAGAAGGAAAAGGGCTTATACCCCTAAAATAGGCTGTAATCAGGTAAACTAAACCATTTCCTCAAAAACCCCTTCCCGAGGAAATATCCCTTGTGGTCTCAAGTACTATGTGATACTTTGCTATTGCATCAAGTCGCTTTGTCCTTTTATTAGGTCAAATATTCTGCTGCATGCCTTTTGAATTTATGTTGCACTCTCCTCTCTAGACTAACCTTATATAGGCTAACCTTTACCCTTTTCCTATAGAGAGGACAGCAAAACATAAAACTAAGCCCAAACCCTTTTACCAAACCCAAACCACTTGGGGGAAGATCGATTAAATGACGAAAATATCGGGAAAATAATTGGCAAGCGAGGACGGACGGTCCAGGCAATAAGAACGATACTCGGTGCAGCCTCCGCCAAAATAAAGAGGCGATGCGTTCTGGAGTTAATAGAATAATCTTGGCTTTACCTGACAGCTGCCAAGATATTGCCAAAGACCGAAAGAAAAAAGCTAAGCGATATTGTATACTATATTATCTACGTCCTTATATTCACGTTAGTAATATCCACGTTTTTCTTTCTCGACAAGCTGATTATGTATGAAATGACCGGGACGTCAATGTGAAAATCAGCAAATGCTTGTTGCCTTCTGCCTATTTTTTAGAGAACCGTATATGAATCGGCTTTGTTTATTTCCAGAACAGATTCTGCCGTGTAAACACTTTTGCAACCTTTCAAGTCCCTAAACAAATATTCATGTCACCATACTCAGAAATTAAAATCGTTCAAAAATAAGGAGAATTGTCGATGGGAACTTATTCCGATGATGAGGAAGTAAAACCCAAAAGAGCTCCCAAGAAGATCTATATGATCATAAATAATGAAAAACATTACATCGACCCTGAGATCGTTAAGAAATATAACCTGGATAAGCAAGAAGTCAGTTTCTTTTCTGGCAGAAAGCTCTATGTAGAGAAAAAATGAACATTTTTACATTGGACTAATTTTCTCCAATTATGAAAAAACTCAAAATGCAGCCATGTGATATTGCGACGCAAATGGCAAAAATTCGTTTTAGCGAAAGAAAATGCAACGACGGTCAGTGTTGTGCTTATAATATGGATGACCCTGATCTACCTGACAGGATTTTTGATAAGTATTACTGGGTACTTGAGTATAAAAATAGGCTCCGTCTGTATACACACCACATCCTTCGTGCTGCATGCCCTGATTTAGCTGCTGATTTTTCAGAAGATAAAGGCATCCTGCATATTTGCACATTTTGCAAGATTTATTCTGACAGACCACAAGAATGTCGAGATTTTGGTATTAAAACGAATTGTAATTACAGGGAATATGTAGAAAACACTAAGGAAAAACACTACTACGATTCGCTTTTTCTATTAGTTCTTGAAAAAGACGAGTATCTAAGTAGGGATCCCTTCCTGGACAAGTTTAACCTGGCCGCTAAATATCCGCAATTGGCTTATCTTATCACAGGCACATATCTTTCTTGTGGCCTTTATATCCCTATGCCTGCTGATGAGAAAATGTTGCCCAAATAGTTTTCTGCTTTATTACTTCACAAACTAAAAAAGCTATAAACTTTTGAGGGTTCTAAGTTAAAAAGTAGCAGCTTTTATTTCAAAAGGAATCGTTTTTTCTGTCATTATATTTTAAAAGGTACCATGTAATTAAGGAAAGGATATCAATTTGAAGAATCGGAATATCTATAATAAAAATGGACTTGTGAGCACAGCAGTACTCCTCGCAGCAGGTACGGGGACTCGCCTGTATCCTCTGACACAAAACATGCCTAAATGCCTCACATTGGTCAATGGAGTTTCCATACTGGAACGGCTAGTCTCCTGTCTGAAACAGCATGGTTTCAAACGCCTGATTGTGGTCACAGGGTATCTTGAAAATCGGATTCGGGAGTCTCTGGAAAATTGTGGGGAGGGCGACATGGCAATCGATTATATTTTCAGCCCTCTTTATGAGACGACCAATAACATATATTCACTCTGGATGGCCCGT
The DNA here is from genome assembly GCA_003644105.1 of Spirochaetota bacterium. Lineage (GTDB taxonomy): Bacteria > Spirochaetota > Spirochaetia > DSM-2461 > DSM-2461 > UBA2779. The sequence goes on from QNBK01000419.1 coordinate 2,093, forward strand.
GAAATGATTACGGGTCCCTTTCTTCTGATTGAAAGCGATATTGTTTTTGACGTATCTCTGCTGGACGATATGCTATATCCTAACAGAATTGCCGTTGCACGCATGCAGCCGTGGATGAACGGTTCCACTGTCACAGTTAATCAAGTTCAACATGTTACGAGATTTTATAACGGAACCTGGCCTTTGGATGAGATCAGATATAAGACTGTTAATATGTACAGTCTATCGCTCTCTTCATGGCATGGTATTGCAGAAAGACTGGATCGATACATTTCAACTGGCAGAGTAAACAAATATTATGAAGCCGTATTTTCGGACATGGTGGCTGATGGTAGCCTCTCTCTTCAAGCAGTCTCTTTTGACGACAAGCCATGGTATGAAATAGACACAATCACGGATTTGGCAGAGGCTGAGAAACTATTTTCGGCAGACAAATATAAAGCAATAATTCCTTACAATATCACGTCGCATACCTCTAAAATTTCAAGGCAGTTTTTTCAAAAAACAAAAAGCAGTGAGGTGAAAACGATTACTCGATCACTTCCCGCTTTAAGGCCATTACCTCATCCCAGTATTTAAATTATGGAACCTATCCATGTGTCGAATATTCAAGAAGATGAAGTCGGAATAGACTAAAAGGAACTATAGATGAAGCAGTATGATTATGAGACTCAAATGCAAAAATACGAATTTATCTCCAGGCAGCATGGCGGTTACTATCGTCATGATTTTACAGACCATGCATACCTTTATAAT
>QNBK01000420.1 GCA_003644105.1 Spirochaetota bacterium
GAGTTTTTCCATGGTATCGGCAATCCTGTTACCGGTACTCGTCTTAACACTCTCAGAATTGTTCAAATAGCGGGAAACAGTCGTGATGCTCACCCCGGCATCAGTTGCGACATCATAAATTGTGGCTCGCTTAAGTGTTCCCTTTGCCATTCTTTTTAATCTGACCTCGTGGTATAATTATGAAAGTACTTTCATTGATATTCATTCTAAACGTGGGTTTTATCTGCTGTCAACTCATTCTCCTTGGTTTTCGTATAAAATATCAGTTTTAAGCTTAGAATAATGACTCGGTAAGGGTGGGCCAATACACTTTTGACGTGATTAAATGAAAGAACTTTCGTTCACATTGCTGTACTTCTTTTGTTTAAACCCTGAAGAAATAGATTTCTTTTACAATAATGCGGATAGCCGGATGTCTTGATGCGGTGGAACAGGCCGGTTTATCCATTGATGAGAATCACAATCTTACCTGCAGCTGCAGTTGTGAAGGGGGTTATCTGGTGGCCGGGGATAATCTTGAATATCTGGGAACTCTCGATGGAATATTTGTCCCTGCCGACATCACGGCTTTCGGTTTTCTGAATGCTCTCCGGGAAGAGGGGCTTAGAGTTCCACAGGATCTGAAGGTGATAGGGTATGACGATAGTCCTGTGAGCCGCATGACTCTTCCACCTCTAACCACGATTCATCAGCCCCGGGAATCTCTTACTGAGAAAGCCTGTCATCGTATTAATTCTCTTCTCTTCGGGGATGCCTCATCTAATCCTGTAGTGGAATATCTCAAACCGTCGCTGATTGTCAGGGAAAGCACCTGAGGGTAGTAGTAATCAAAGAGCCTAATTTGATATATACTGCTGAAGCTGAAGGTTTACATCTGCAGAACAGTTTTAACTGTCAGGGAACCTTAAAGGAAAAAACAGTCTATGAAGAAAAAACAACTTATCATCGTTATCCTCGGTGTGCTCATATTATCCGGATTCACCTCATGTAATATTTCTCTGGTAAAAGGTTCAAATCTACCCGCTGAATACGCCATTGCCTCCGGTGATACCAGATTAATGCTCTCATGCCTCGGCGGCCTGAATTCACAACTGGAATCCGGTGGTCTGTCAGATTTGGAGCGAGGTGAAATAGCCCTGGATATGGTTGATATACTGGCAGTTCTCTCGAATGCCTTTGTAACCATTCTGCCGTATTTACTTGATGGAGAACCACTGGCCCCCCTGGTATTGATTGATGACTTCATTGATGAAGCCGGCGAGAGCTACTTAACCCGTATCGCAGAAGACAGATTGATGGAATATGGGATTAATGCCGATCCATCACCCATGCAGCTTTTCTGGGGAATATTGGGTTTAGCAGTATATGAATCTGTGGTTAACGGCGGCGATTATAATTCCTTAAGCCTAAGCCCAGATTTGAAATCTTCATACGATGCAATGGTTCTTGATGCTCAGCTAGAAGCAGCCGAAGGGAGCAATCCGGATTTTATACTTCTGCTCAATCAACTACGAACTGTTTTTGGTGAACCGATATAACATCATGACTGTACCGTATGAATCTAGCGTGAATAAACACGGTAGATTATTTATCAGTATGGTATTACTGATTGTTTTTCCTCTGTCGTTATCTGCAATTACCCCAATACCATCAGCAAGAGAAAAAGCCCTGGGAGATTCACATCCGGCACTGGTAGATGATTTTGCTGCTGTATTTTCCAATCCAGCCGGAATTGCTGTTTTAGAACCGGTACATCGATACACCGGGATTGATTTGAGACTCTCCGGTACTTTCTGGAATGCTGTAAATGCTTTTAAAGGACAGAATCCGGCAGAACTTTTCCCATTGGAAAATGGAAACTATCTCGGGTTCGGGTTATTGGGACCAATTGATACCGGATATGCCGGTGCCGGGAAAGCTTTTCGCATGTTTTCCTATGCCTCCATCGATGTGCTTTATCCGAATGCTGCCGTACAGAGTCTTTTTACTTTTAAAATCGGTGCAGAGTTCACCGGCGGCTGGGCCCATCGTTTTCAGCTTGACAGAGGCGTTTCCCTTGATTTCGGTTTTACCATGAAAGGCTTCTATGAACAACGGTATCTGGGTGAAGCGGATGTTGTGGAGTTTTTCGGGCTGTTGACCAATCCTGAGTATTTTCTGGATATGCCTTATGAAGTAATTCCCGGGATTGGGATTGATACGGGTCTCCTGGTGAACATTAGAAAGCAATGGATTTTCGGATTAACCGTTGATGATTTACTCACTTTTGAGTTTGTCAATTATTACGACACCCTGCGTAATTCTCAAGAAGGCCTGAAACCCGATGTCAGTGAAACACGCCTTCGATTACCTGTCATTTCTGTTGGCACGGGATGGTTTCCCGGCTTTGCCGATGATATTCCATGGTTCGGGATTAACGGTTTCTATCTAAGTTTTCGTCATCTTCTCGGGGGACTGGAAACCTATCCCAGAAATTATCTATTGGGAATTACAGCCGGTGCAGAAATTACCTTCTGGGATTTTTTAGCCCTGCGTGCAGGTTTTTCCCAAGGGCTTCTATCCGGTGGATTTGGATTACGCTTTGGCGGATTCTCCATGGATTTATCTATCGGCGGTGAAGAACTTTCCAATCAGCCTGGGGTATTTTCGGTTATTGATTTGAGACTGGCCTTTGCTCTGGAACACCGTGACCTCCAGGCGCTCAAGCACTAGACTTCTACGTATGAAAAAGAAATATTCATGGCTTCTCTTTGACGCCGACGGCACCATCCTTGATTACCACGCTGCAGAGGTTTTTTCCCTGAAAGCTGCCGCCGCATCCTTCGGTTTTGAAATCTCAGCGCA
>QNBK01000421.1 GCA_003644105.1 Spirochaetota bacterium
ATAAAAGTAAAAAAGAAAATGCGGCTTCCAACACCTTCGCATTTACCGGTGGTGGTACTGCCGGCCATGTTTTCCCCGTGTTTCCGGTTATCGACAGGGTTCGCCGGGCCGGTTTTAATGTGATATGGATCGGTTCTTCCCGGGGGTTGGAAAAAATCCTTGTGGAGGGTGCGGATATTCGGTATTTCGGTGTTCCCTCGGGGAAGTTCCGTCGTTATTTCTCTTTTCGGAATTTTACTGACCTCTTCGCCATTATTGCCGGTTTTTTCGCTTCTCTGAGAATCCTCCGGAGAGAAAAACCCCTGGCTCTCATCTCCAAAGGCGGATTTGTCTCGGTTCCCCCGATGGCTGCGGCCCGGCTCCTGAATATCCCCATCCTGAACCACGAGTCTGATGTCGATCCCGGGCTGGCGGCCCGTCTGAATTTCAAACTCGGTGCAAGGGCCCTTGTTTCCTACAAAAAAACACTTGGTTATCTACCTGGAAAATCCCGTAAAGAGGCCGTAGTTACCGGCAATCCGGTACGTGATGAACTCTTTACAGGAAATCCGGAGGAAGGCCGGCGTATGGCGGGCCTGAAATCCACAGATGAACGGCCGCTGATACTCGTTTTAGGCGGCTCCCAGGGGGCTCTTGAAGTAAATAGTCTGGTAACCGGCTGTCTGGAGTCCCTTCAGAGTGTTGCAGCGGTGGTTCATCAGACCGGACCGGGAAATCCATCAGTGCCGGATACCGATGGGTATATGAGCCGTCCGTTTTTTACCACTGAATTACCCAACCTGCTTGCCGCTGCCGATCTGGCGATTGCCCGCTCGGGTGCAGGTTCGGTGTGGGAACTGGCGGCAACTGGAACTCCGGCAATCTTTATCCCCTTAAGGGGTGCCACCCGGGGAGATCAACTATTAAACGCTTCCATGGCCGAAGAAGCCGGAATATCTGTTACACTGAAAAAGGATTCTGATTCGCCGGCTCTGGAGAGGATGATAAAGGATCTGATTTCCGATACTCAGAGAAGGCAGAGTATGGGAGAGGCGGCCGGAGCCTATCCGGCCCGGGAAGCTGCGGACCGGATTACCGAAGTTCTGATGGAGTATGCCCGATGAGTATGACAGACATTTTTATCCTGCTGCTGATTATTATAGGAATGGTTTACGGGACAATCAGGGGGATTCGTCCGGCTCTTTTTCTGTTAATCACTTTTCTCTCATCGTTGCTGGCCATCCTGCTGCTGACTGTTCCCCTGGAAAACCTCATACTCAACCTGACGGGAGTGGGAGCGAACCGGTATCCCGATGCCCCGGCTGTTGCGGTACTCATATTGGAGGGACAGACGGGGAATGCCTATCTTGCATCTTTTATACCGACGATTATCGTTTTGTTTTTTACTCTGGCACTGTTAATCGGTGGGATGCTGCTGAAATCCTTTATCAGAGATGCTTCAATATCCGTTATTTCAAGAATCTTCGGAGGAGCAGGTGGATTGACTGCAGGTATCACAGCAGGTTTACTGGTTGTCCTTCAGCTTTCCCGTCTTCCCTGGCCGGTGGCCGGATCGATGTTCCGGGGAAGCTACATCATTTCATCGTTGAATCTGATTGCCCCTTCGCTGATTCCCTCCCTCTCAGGAGGTTTTTAGTTGTTTGAAAATCTTCTGCATCAGGATAATATCACTTCCCGGCTCCGCCATGATGTAGCAGAGAATTCTGTACCCCCGGCCATACTTTTTTCCGGACCCGCCATGTCGGGTAAGCTCACCGCCGCCCTTGAACTGGCCCGCTCACTTTCCTGCGAGAAAGAAGCTGCCTGGAACTGCAGCTGCGGGCACTGCAGGGCGCATCGATCCCTGGCGCATCCGAGAACAATACTGGCAGGCAGCCGGGATATGACACCGGAAATTGCCGCTTCTGCGGAAGTTCTGCGCCGGGATACTTCCGATGCCCCGCGGTTTCTTCTTGCCCGCTCCGCCCGGAAGCTTCTTCGGCGCTTCGATCCTGTACTCTGGGAGGGAGATGAGAAAAAACTCGTAAAAACCCGTCCCATAATGGAAAGACTGGCCGAATCCATCGACAAACTTCTTCCCGGCACCCCGCTGCCTTCAGAAAAGAAACTGGAGAAGCTGCTTGATTCACTGGTGGATGATTGCGCGTTTATTCAGAAATCACTGCCTGCAGTTCTCCCTGTTTCTCAGGTTCGGCACATCACCGGCTGGGCGGTCCATTCCTCGGCCGGGGATCATAAAACTGTCATCATTGATGCAGCCGAACGTATGCCCATTGCATCCAGAAATGCACTGCTTAAGTTCCTTGAAGAACCGCCGCCTGATACAACCGCCATCCTGATTACCGATAGAAAATCCATGCTGCTTCCAACAATTATCTCCCGGCTCCGGGATTATTCCTTTAAAAATCGAAGCAGCTCTGAAGAAGCGGAAGTTCTCCGCCGTGTATTCCGGGAGGATGATAAACGCTGGGGTGGTCTGGTGGCCTATTTCAGGGCCTGGCGTAACGGACCGTCGGAAATTATGCAGGGCACTGCTTCCCTCTTCATCGATCATGCCTCATCAGGGAATCCGATATTTCCCAAAGAGGTTTCTGATATTCGGGATCAACTGGATCTGGTTGCCTTTCTGGAAGCCCTGAGCACTGAGCTTCAAAAACGCTGGAGAGATTCAGAAGTACCGGATCATAAGCGTGCGGCCATGGAGATTGAGTGGCTCAGGGAAGCCCGAATCCGTACCGAAAGTCTGAATATGCCGGTGCCCCTGATACTCCGGGGACTTTACTCGGCCATGGGTACCCGCTGATGAAGAATTCCATTCGCGGTGCATTAAAAAGTCTGGA
>QNBK01000422.1 GCA_003644105.1 Spirochaetota bacterium
CCCGAATTAAATTGCACCTGTCCATCGGTATAAGGCCGCCTCACCCTCTCAAGCATCCCTGAGAATAAGCTGAGATAAGCATTCTCCCACTGGGATTCCTGGGCAAAGAGAATGCCTTCAGGCTCCATTCCCTCCCTCCCGGAGAAAAATAAACCGATACGGTCGTAACGGAATTCCTCAGGAGTCCCGCCCAGATCTTCGTAAAGCTTCAGTTTCAGATTTGTGAGATTCTCACTTAGTATTATGGAACCTTGAATCTCATCTGCAATTGTTTTTAATGCTCCCAAGTATTCTGCAAGAGCATCATCCCAACTCTCCGGGTTCAATACGATAACAGCATTGACAGCTGAAGTTTCCAAATCATTAAGAAGGAGGCTGTTCTGCTTCCAGAGATTGAGGAGACTTTCCATGTCCTCAATGATGATATCACCCTGGGGTGCATTTTTTTTGTAGGCATCAAAAATAACTTTCTGCCGCTCAGGGTTCACCAGATATTTCTCAATATCTTCAGGAGAACCGGCATTACGGTATTTTTCATAGGTTTGTGATTCACCGAATACACTGTTGAGAAAACCGCTCTGGTACTCATCCACCGCTTCTTTGTACTGTAGCAATGCCAGTTTTTCATTACCCCTGATAAAAAAATCTTCCCGGCGCAGTATGTCCAGGGACTGCAGCAGGCCGCTCTCAATATAGGAAAGATTCTTCCAGGTATCACTTGTGGGATCAGAATCCAGAATTTTAACTTTATTGAACAAATCCTCGAGTAAACGAAGTTTTTCATCGGGATCCAGATCGTCCCGAGGTACCAGAATTTTTATATCATCAAATAATTCATATATTTTCTTTTCACGCTCCCTGATACTCAGGATAATTTTCTGAACCCGCTCCATCTGCTCAGGATCTCTGCGGGCAATTTCCACCAGAGCCTGAATCGCATCGTCAAGATGCCCCTCTTCAATCAGAGCTGCAGCATTTTCAAGTTCCGCTTTGGGGTCGTAATTATCTGTGGAATCGGCTCCGCCGCCTGCGTACAAAGGTACCCCGAGAATCATCAGAAGGAGGATCAGCGGGAAGACCCCTCGTCTTCCCCTGTATGAGATTCTCATTATCACAAATCTACGCCTAATGGCTCCTTACTGGATTTTCCTGTTAAAGGCACACGCCAATTCTTTCGATTATATATGTATATATCGGCAATTTCCGGTTCTTCACAAATACTGCTTCACAGAACTGGTTAAAACACCATCCGGGCGGTATATTGGAGGCGTTCATGAAACGTCTGTTATTTGTGTTGGGAATCCTGACTGTTGCTTCATTTCTATGGAGCGATGGTAATGACGCTTATGCGACAGCATCCGACTGGTTCGGATTGGATCCCAATGCCGGCCAGAATTCTTTCCTCACCCTTACAATCCCCGGCGGAGGGAAGTATGAAGGTATGGCCACAGCCCATACGGCAATGGCACTGGATGAAGGCTATCTGGAATCCAACCCTGCCGGCGGCTCGTTTCTTCCCAATACCATCTTAAGTTTTTCCCATGTTGACTGGATTGCCGACTCAGCACTTGAAACCATTGCATTTGCCTACCGCCCGGAAAAAAATGAAAATTTCGGCATCGGTTTTAATACAAAGTTCCTGCATGTCCCCTTTACCGGATACAACGATTGGGGTTCCCAATACAGCCGTTACGGTTCATCTGCAGTCGGCTGGTATACCGAATTAATCGCTACAGCAGCAGTATCCTACAACTTCCTCCAAAGTTTCTATTTCGGCGGTGTATCTGTGGGAGCCAGTCTCAAAGCCGGTTACAGAGGTGTGAGCGCCTCTTTGGAACCCGGACAGAGTGCCATGAGTCTTATGGGAGATTTCGGGATAATGACCCGGTTCAACTTTCTGAAAACTTATGCCGCAAGAGACATGAACTGGGGTGCCGGAGCCACAATTAAGAATCTGGGAGCTGAGTTTATCGATAATCCCGATCCCCTGCCCACTTATGCCAGTCTGGGATTATCCTACAAGCCCATACGCCCTCTCACCATTGCCCTTGATTTTAATGTTCCTTTTAATCTCAATGGAGAAACAGCAGAAAAATTCAGTATTGCCGCCGGCCTGAATGCGGAGATAGCATCCTTTGTTTCCGCTCACAGCGGTGTGTTGATAAAAACCGGTAAACCACGATTTACTCTGGGTGCGGATGTCAGTCTTAAAAATTTCACAATTCAGACCAACTACACCCTGGATCTGGCAAGCCGCATGGAACTCTTCGACCGTATGAGCATTGCCATCAAAGTGGATATGGATACGGTTAAACAATTGCTGATTAAAGATGATGTTCAGGATCTTTACCTGGCAGGCCTGGATGCCTATGCCCAGGGAAATCTCTCCGTCGCCATCGGATATTTTGAAAATACATTATCCCTGGACCCCACATTCAAACCGGCACGGGAAATGCTGGCTACCGCAAAGGAAGCGATGAATCTCGAGGAAGAGCTCAGGAATACACTCAGCTATTGAAGAGTGTCTATGGCCTTAAGAATGGACTCCTGATTGTAAAGCGTTGCATATTTTCGGGCTGACATTCCCAGCATATCTTTTATATCCACATCAGCTCCGCCTTTTATCAGGGCAATAGCCGCTTCATCATGTCCATTTCCCACAGCTAGAGTTACCGCGGTCTGGCCGTCCCTGCTGGCATGGTCCATCTCGGCTCCCATGTCGATCATAATACGAATCAAATCCACCAACCCAGCTGCAGCAGCATCCATTATCGGTGTGGTACCACGGTCCTCAGCTACCCCATCAAGTTCAGCCCCG
>QNBK01000423.1 GCA_003644105.1 Spirochaetota bacterium
AAATACCCCGCCCCGGTCGATGTCAGCGGCAAGAAGCACCGGAGCATCCAGATACCGGGCCACACTCATATTCACAATTTCCCTGTCGTTCAGATTGATTTCCGCCGGGCTTCCCGCACCCTCAACGATTATCAGATCGTTATCCGATAGCAGGCGGTCCATGGCCGCAGTCACCTGAGGCCAGACAGCTTCCCGCATCGATAGATAATCCCGGCCTTCCAGAGTCTTCCAGGGCCGTCCGTTCACCACAATCTGGGAACGCTGATCGGCCTCGGGTTTAAGAAGAACCGGATTCATATCCCCCTGGGGAACCCGGCCGGCAGCAATCGCCTGCAGGGCCTGAGCCCGGCCTATCTCCGCTCCGTCAGGACCGGCATAGGAATTGAGAGACATATTCTGACTCTTGAATGGAGTCACTTTCAGCCCCCGGCGGGCATAGATGCGGCAGAGTGCTGTAACCAGAAGACTTTTCCCGACATCTGAGGCAGTTCCCTGAATCATCAGGGTACGGGCACGGTGTGACATACCCGCCATTCTAGCTTAAAATCACCGCGTTATGCAGGAACCCGAAGATTATGCCCATGAAGTGTATCAACAGACCCTTACCGCTCTGGAAAACCGCTACCTCCGGGACGATTTCAATCTGGAGACAATCCAGGCCGAGTACGAAGCTCTCACCGTCTACCAGGGCCACGGGATGGATGGACGAAATCTCTACAAGGAAGCTGAGATAGAGGGCCAGATAGACGCTTATCAGATATTCATTCACCGACGGCTTCAGAATGATGATATTGACTGATGATATTCAACGAGCTCATCCTCATCGGACTCTGGGGACTGGTAATTACCTGGTTCGCTCTAACCCGGAACTTCAGTCCGACACCGCTGTTTACCGACCGTGCACGCCGACCGGTCGGGATTGCCGGAACAGCAATATTGGGGATTAACCTGGCCCTCCAGGCCCTGGCCCTGTATTCCCGGAACAGGACAGCCCAGGCCGCGGCTCAGTACGCGCTGATTATCCTGTTCGCCATTATCACCCTTATCGTGATTGAAGGAACAATACGCATTTATCGGCCCCGGAACCGGACTTCAGAGAAACCGGAATCCCTTCCCCTCAAAATCATCCCGGCAGTATTTCCGGCTTTCATTATTCTCTTCAGCATCCTGCCCCAGCCATTGAAGCTGCTCATACCGCCCATAGCTCTCATTACCCTCTTCACTCTGGCCATAACGGTCTTCCTACGCCAATCGGCGGGTACCAGCCTTCCCGGCCGCGCACAGGATGCTCTGTTCGAAGATGCGGGGATAACGCCCCGAGAACGGGAAATCGCCCTGATGCTGGCCGAGGGACTCAGCTACAAGGAAATCTCCGCCAGGCTCTTCATCGCCATGTCGACAATGTAGACCCACGTCTCCCGAATTTACGGGAAAATGGGAGTTAACAGTAAAACCGAACTGTCACGGAAGCTGGGGGGCGGTTGAAATCCGTTATATCAGGAATTCGTAGACAGTTATCATCAGACACAGAAGGATGAAACAGCTTATCGATAGAGCGAAATTCCGTTTGAAAATCTTGTGGGATTGCTCATATCGTTTTTTTGATTCTTCTAAACGACCCGCTGATATGCATTATTTGCCGTTCGCCAAAGGCGACTGGAAGAGAGTTTGCCTCCGTTAACGATGGTGACTGTTTACTTAAGCAGCAATCTGACAAAGCCGAAGCGATCCGCAAAATCCAAGACAGATGTATATGTGGCCACAGGCCCGAAGAATACATTTGCTAGTAAATGTATTCGGGGCGCATCAACAACTGATAATGAAGAAATCCTGCAATGAAATTAGGATACTGTGTCTTACACATCTTGGAGCTAAGTTCAACTGTGATCACACTGACACAACTAATTACTAGTAATATTACTTATATTCAATTCTGGAATAATGGGTTATATTACGAAGTACAAGGATCTACAAAATGAAAACAGCTACTCTATTATTGTCAATTTCTTTATTGCTCGGATTTGTTCTTGGATGCCAAAACCCAAACGTTCCAGACTATGATATAGCATCAATTGCCGGTGATTACAGTGGAACGTATTATTCTTTTTCTTTATCCGGTGGTGATACCGGCACGATAGACCTCACTATTAATACTAATGGGATTATCACTGGAAATTCGGCTTCCACTGTTACAGGCGCAGGTATTATTTCCGGTACGGTTGATCAATTTGGTATTATCGAATTTACATCTGTGTTGATATCAGGAGATACATTGTCTTTTACTCTCGGTGTTGGTGCAAATGGTGCAATAGTGGGCAGTTGGACCAATCTTCAGACTAACGATAGTGGGCAATATGGCCTTTATTCACTATAGAAGGAAGGCAATATAAATCGTTATAATTGGACGTTTCCAAAATTAACAATGTATGTCCTCTTTGCTCAGAACATCATATTCTGCCGATAAAATAGCTCCAGAAGCTCTTTAGTTCTCAATATTTACAATATGAAAGGTATCGTGATGATCTGTGTCGCCGATTCACAGACGACACCACGGTACAAGGCATTCTGGATTTTTCATTAAACGCTTAGGACAGTATCTTTGCAGCAGCGAAGATACTGTTCGAGTTGGACGAAACCGAGCTGCCAAGTCCATTTCTCAGCCCTATGGAGTTTCAATCCATGCCTCTTGTCAGTCAAATCTCAACAAAGACCATTTATCATACCTCGAAGAGGCCCCGAACAACAGACAATTGATATTCACTGGGCTTTACCACCGCAAGAATCGAAGAAAATCCGGTATTCTTGGTTGTAAAAT
>QNBK01000424.1 GCA_003644105.1 Spirochaetota bacterium
TACTTAAAGTATATCAACCTTCATCATCTTCAATCCCTAAAGCCCAGCTGGTTAAATATATAAAACCAGCTAAAGCAGTATCAAACAGCTACAGCCCCTCCTCTACCACCGCCTCTTCGTCTGCGCTTCTTCCTCTTAGGTTTACCGTCAGCTCTTATAGTTTCGCCAACACCACCATTATAACCGAGTATCATATATCGAAAAGCATCAGCAGGATTAGACCACATATCGTGTAAAGGTCTGTCCTTCCAACACCCACCTTTAGCATCCCACTCCTTACTATAGTTGTACATCATATCCACAACCAGCGCAGCCTCAATAGGGTCTATCCATACCATAGGCATATTAGCACGACACACAGAGATATCATTATTAACACTAGAGGTGACCTTTAGGACTTTGACTTTACATCCTAGGGCGCGGAAGATATCTGCTCTACTCTTGTCTGCAGATAGGTCCTCAACGTTAGCATCGTGTGGGAGGTACCATCGTGCGATCTTATAGGGTCTTGATTTGGCCTCGTCAACATAGTGTTGTATCCCGAGACCATAGGCGTTCTCTTTACCATAGGCACCGATGATTCTCCACTCTCTTTTGCCATCTAGGTCAGCGTGTACTTGGAAGTAGATGGTCACCCACATATCGTTCTTTCCAAGGTCGCAGGCAGCGTAGACAGGGAGTCGTTTGTCGTATAGGTTCTCTCTTTCTTGTTTGTCCTTCACGTACGTAGCATAGACAGTAGCATAGTAGGCACCATCACGTACAGCGGCGAAGGCTTCGTCAGGGGTAGCAGGGTACTCTTGGTAAATCATCTCTGGGAGTTCTCTCTTCTTGGCGATCCACCACCACTTCTGGGTCTGTGTTAGTTTGAAGTCAGTGGTACCACGCATCACGTTAACGTTGTGCTCACACTTCACAAAGTATTCTAGGGCTTCATCATCGGCGACCTGTGGGATATCTAGATTACAGTCAGGGTCATCGGTCCATGATAGGAAGCAGGGATAGAAGTCCATAGGTGTTCTGTTGCCCACGAAGTCAGCAGCCTCGTGCCACATCTTGTAGAACTCATTCTTGCGGCCTTCAGCTGTGGACTCTACCACAACAGTATTGCCAGGTGCGATGGCTTGTAGTGAACCGGCCTTCGTTTCTTTGGCCTTCTCAGGGTACTTCGCAGATATCTTTCCCATCTCCGAGATGTGCAGGCGCTGTAGTGTACCCGAACGGAAAGAGGTTTGGATATACATCTTAGAGCTATTAGAGAACTCTATAAGTTCAGAGTTATCTTTAACAACATTAATACCTAGCATCTGTACAACAGCACCAGGGAGTCCTTCAAGTGCAACACGTGTTCTACCCAATAGGGTCTGTGATTCTTTCTTACCCTGTGACATAAGACCTATCGCGAAGGAGTCTTGTGTAATCGCATCATCAATAAATGATAGGAGCCATAGAGTAGAGATACCTTGCTGTCTAGATTTAAGTACTATGATACGAGGGTGTCTAAGTGAGTCAGCGTAAACGAAGTGCTGTGCATAGTTCATCTCGAATGGTATCTTCTTACCCTTCTTGTTCTCAATCATATACAGGCCAGAGTTTAGTCTGAACAGTTTAGATGGGAAGTAGTTAGCGAAGTAATCAGCATCAGACTTAGGAGGGTCACGGAATAGATGTACTATAGAGATAGCATCAGTACCTGCATAGATACGTCTGTACTCTGCTTCTGTAATGTTAGAGAGCCACCAGTTAGGTGATGGTTCATATGTAGGTGCTAGGTTAATCATTCTGCTGCCTGTAGAGCTGAAGTATCGAAGCCTTCTGGTAATAACTTACGTAGTGTGGTATCCAGTATCTTACCATCTTCACTAGTTAAAGGTAAGTCTAGTATAGTTTGGTCTAGGTCACCACGATTAAGACCCCTGAAATTTATATCTACCGGCATGACCACATCATCAAGCATATACCAAATAGCGTCGCTTCTATGCCTACCCTCATGACCATTAACAATAAGTGCATCTTCTTGAGGGGTTTTATGCATCCATAGTTTGGGAGGCCCAAGCCTAGGCTTCTTACCCTCAATTGCTTCTTGAACTATATTCTTACTAAAGTCTTTTGCTTTGTCTATATTATGGGTACCTTCATTCCTTTGTTTGGCTAGGTTTAAAAAATCACTTGGTTTCATTTGTGTGGTTAGTCCATCATAACTTTGTGCATAATCTGACTGACCAGTAGTTAACCCTTTCACTTTTCCCCTATCCATAGACCTACTATTGAAAAGATTATCTGCCAACTCTTGTCGAGTCCATTTAGGCATACTTCTTAAACCTATAGTGTTACCTGAACTTTTAAAACCTCTTAAAGCATCATTAACTATCCTAATACCATCTTTACTAATTACCTTATCCATAGTTTTAAACATACCAGCCATAGGATTAACAAAGTCAGTTATCTGCTCTATGTTCTCACCACTAATATCAGCCGCACTCATAGGTATGTTATCAGCAGACTTCTTTAGTCCAGTGATAGCTCTTTGACGAAGCATATTACCAAATGTACCGTACTTAGATATAGGACCATCTGAATAGTCAGCACCTGGTATCATCTTAAATTTTCTCTTGCTAAAATCTTTAGGTTGCATACTAAACTCCTTGTTTGTTTTTAAATATAGTTAGGTTCTGTGAGCTATGGCTATTATTGTCACCGATATGTATGTTAGTACCAGAGCTGAATATCTTTTCATATGCACTAGCAGTTGTGTCAGCTATAAGCTTAACATCTTTAAGAGGTAATTCTTTCTCCATTAACATTAAGTTAAAA
>QNBK01000425.1 GCA_003644105.1 Spirochaetota bacterium
AGCTCCCACATCGAGTACCGGTTTCCCCTTTTTCATGATGGTCCATTTTTTCTGGATTTCCTCCAGTTTAAACACCGAGCGGGCGGGGTATCCCATTTTCCGGGCTTTAAGAGTGAAATGATCTGCTTGTGAACGGGATTTCATTCAACAATACTATCACCGTGGAGTGATAATATGCAGACTGGCGTTGAAGAAAGCACGAAAATTGGTTTTGAGAGAGAGAAAGTTCTCCCCAGCCTGATTATCGGAGTGATTATTGTTGTTTTTGCGGTTTTGCTGCCCATGGTGAATCGGTCAATTTCTTCAGAAAGAGCGGTGGAAAAGGGCAGTACATTGGATGTCGGCCTCGGGGTAAGTTTTATACCTGCAGTAGAGTGGAGTCTTAATGCTGACGCAACCAGCCCGGGGAATAATGATGCCGGCGGCTATATAAGCCTCTCTAAAGCCGGGCTCGTTTTTTATGTGAAAGCGGAAAAATATGATGATGATCTTGAAGCTTTTCATAATCTGATATCGGATCAGTTTAATAAATCATCCTTTCGAGGTTTTTCGTCAATTGAAAAACAAAAAATAACGACAAAAACGGGTTATCAGGGTTTCTCCCAGCTGTTTTCCTTCAACGGAGTAGAGGGGCAGCTTTCAGCGCTTACAGAAGAAGGTATTGGTATTTCTTTTATAGCAAGAGGTACTGATGGGGTATATTTTCGTTATTACACAGAGATTCAGGACATGATAGGCAGTCTTGTTGTTATGAACGGAGAGGAGAGCCGTCATGACTGAGCTTAAAAGCCGAAGAAGCCTGTTTTATCAACCCGGTAACCCTGCTTATTGGCTCTTTCTACTTCTTCTCTGTTTCGGTACGTTTATCTTTGCCGGGCAGGTTTCTGCGGCAACAGGAGCTTATTTTCCTGTTTCGGTATTTGCCGTGTTCCTCTGGGGTCTGTATTCAGTTCCCTGGTTTCTCTTTTTGTTAAATGAGGAGTTGTACGATCGTCAGCCTGCTGCTGTTGCCCTGCTGGGATTCCTCTGGGGCGGGTTGATTGCAACCTTTGCCATGGCTCTGGAAGCGAATGGTGCATTAATCGGAATCCTGGGGAAGACGGTTTCTCCGGAGTTTGCCCGGGATTGGGGTGCCTCGATCAGTGCTCCTTTTGTAGAGGAGCTCGCAAAGGGCCTGGGAATTGTTACACTGATACTTCTGGCCAAAGACCGGTTTCGTTCGATTTACGATGGAATAATCATAGGAGCATTTACAGGACTGGGATTCCAGGTTTTTGAGGATTTGATTTATACCTTTACGGCTGCGAATCTAACAGCAGCAGGTGCGGAATGGCAAGCTGTTTTATTTACTTTTCTTGGCCGGGGAATCATTTCAGGACTTTGGAGTCATGCCATGTACAGTGCGTTGGTTGGAGCGGGAATTGCTTCCTATGTTCTTGGCAGGAACAAGCCGTTCATGAGGCGTTTTCTCAGACCGGTAATATATTGTTTCTTGGCCTGGGGACTGCACTTTCTCTGGGATTCTCCCTGGGTAAATGGAATCCGGATTACTCCGGTGAGCATGGTGATAAAGCTGGTTTTATATCCGCTGCTATTTTCCGTTGGCATATATTTTGCCTTTCGGCGGAAACGATCAGTACTATCTCAAGTTCTGGCAGGAGAGGTTTCGTTGGGAACACTCTCAGGGGATGATGCAAAAACAGTTGGAGAATCCTGGTTGTTTCGTAAAAAGATCAGATCCGGATACCGGCGAAAATACGGTCGTCGTTCCAGTCGGGAAATCCATAATCTTCAGAAGGCTCAAAGAAGCCTGGCTGTTGCATTGGTGCGATCTGAAAGGTTCGAAATAATTGAAGAGAAACGAGCCCGGGTGGGCAAGCTGAACGGATTCGAAAAAAATAGGGTTCAAAGTGAAAAAGAGTAATAGCGTCAGACTTCTTGTTCTGACCGCTGTGGTTTTCCTGCTAGTAGCGGCTGGTTGCACAACAGGTTTTGATAAATCCACCCTTGCAAATATGGAATACATCATTGATATCACTGAATCGGGACGTGCAGATCTGGTTAATGGAGTGTATGAGGAAGCTGCCGCTGCAGGATCCGTCTCGAAGATTATTGTCCGGCTTGATGATTCCGGTGCAATCGGGGATATCGACGGTGACGGAATCTCTGATTCGGCAGTTATCCTTCAGGCCGAGGGCGGTGGAAGCGGAACTTTTTTATATCTGGCGGTGGTTCTAAATCAAACCGGGGGTCCTGCAGCTCTTGAAGCGGTTTTTCTTGGAGATAGAATTCTTATTGAAAGGGTTGGAATCTCGGAGGGTGTTATTCAAGTGGATATCATTGATCGAAAAAACGGGGAGAGCATGAGTGTTTCTCCCTCAGTCAAGAAAGAGCTGTTTTTTCAACTTGTGAATGGAGCTGTTGTAGAGAAATAGATAATTGTTTCAGTTTTACAGTTTTCAAGTGACTGAGATGCTGGAAAACTGGAAAAAACGCTAAATATGGTGAAAAGATGCTGATTTATTGGTAGAAAACGCTAATTTCTGATAGGATATCGATATGGATCCTCTTCCCCGGAATGTGTGGAAACGTCTCTCCCGGCTCTTCCCCGCCGATAAAGCGGCGGCGGCTTCAGCTGCTGAATTGTTCAGGGAGTATGAGTCAGACGGTTATCTGGGCCGCCCGGTGGCTGAAATTCTTACTGCTGACCTGTCGGTAATTGTTGATTTTTTCCGGCGTGTCGCTCTGATGCACTCTTTTGAAAGTCCGATACTCCGCCGGCGGGATACCCGCTGGATGAGTGAGTTC
>QNBK01000426.1 GCA_003644105.1 Spirochaetota bacterium
CACAATTTCCTGGTTGTCCCTGGCTCCCCGGGGAAATGGTCTGGCCCTAGTAACAATGATTATCGATGAAAAGCCTTATCTGGAGATATTCTCCCTGGAGCGGGGTATCTCACCGGAGGATGGTAGAATTCTGGCCATGGGCGATTCCTACATGGAAGAGCTGATTGCCAGTGTCACTTCCGGTGAAGGAGAACCCGATTTCAAACCCGTTTACTGGTATCCTTACGGCTGCAAGTCCTGTGAGGACTTTCTCTGGAATACCGTTCCGGATCTGGAACGCAGAACCGGAGGAATGCTGCAGATTACCGAGAAGGATACCGGAAACCCGGAAGCTTTTGAGGAGCTTTTGAGGCTTATGGATGAAAAGGACCTTGAGCTTGAGAGCATCCCGGTTATGCTGATAGCCGATACGGTACTTCAGGGTGATGATGAGATAAAGAGCGGACTTGAAATGATGATGAGAGGAAGCCCTTTGATAACTGGAAGCGGGGATAATTCCGGGAAATTATCAGTCCGATGGGAACCTGGAGCCATTTTTCTGGCCGGTCTTCTGGACGGCGTGAATCCCTGTGCCTTTTCGGCGATGGTGTTTCTTGTCTCAGCCCTGGCGATGGCAGGAAGGTCAAAGAAAACCATGCTGGCTATCGGCATGTTCTACGCTCTGGGTATTTTTATTACATATTCCCTGGTTGGGGCCGGGCTGCTGGGTGGACTCAGGCGGGTTGCCGTAGATTCGGGACTTCGGGTTATTCTGGAATGGATTCTTGCCGGTTTTCTTCTTCTTCTGTCCCTCTTGAGTGTTGTTGACGGGGTGAAAATATCCCGGGGCCGTAGCGATCTTATTCTGAGACTACCGGAGAATCTCTCAAAGAGAGTGCATAAGCTTATCAGGGACGAGGTACGTTCCGGTGCGGCCGCCGGGGGTGCTTTTCTTCTGGGAGCTGTGGTTGCTCTTATTGAATTGGGCTGTACGGGGCAGGTTTATCTACCCACTATTGCCTGGATGATTTCCCGTGGGGAGGGCGCATCACCCTGGTTATGGCTGATCCTCTATAATTCGGCGTTTATTGTACCCCTTTTTATTGTCTTTGCAGTATCATATAAGGGTGTATCGGCGGTGAAGCTGGCGGCGGTGTTTCGAAAGAGAGGTGCTGCCATTAAGTTCTTTACTGCAGGACTGCTGGCCCTGTTGGCGGTTGTCCTTATTATCGCTTAATCCTTAAAGAGGGCAGCAGTGGACTATCAGGGACATCAGATTTTCATCGTTCATCCGAATCCTGATATATGTAAAAGACTGGTTCGATCCCTCAGGCGCAGTGAATATGAAACCTATGGTTTTTCCTCCCTGGATACAGACATTACTGTCATGCAGGGGGACACAGTTATTTTTCTGCTGGTATCCGATGATGAAGCGTGGGACTGGCGGGGTTTTGTAAGCCGGGCTCGGGAGCTCAAAATATCCATGAGAATATCAGCTCTGGGAACCTCTGAGCTTCCTGAAGGTTTTGACAGTTTTATTGAGTCTTCTGATGATAAAGGACTTGAAGCAATTCAGAAATATCTTGATAGCATCAAAGCTCAGGGATATCGCCATTTTGTCCGGTTCGGGAGTCATTTTGCATCGATTGCAACATTCAATTTCCATCTTGGGGACAGACTTTATGCCGGAGTAATACACGATTTGAGCAGCAAGGGCATGTCCTGCACCTTTAAACCAGAACCCGAAAGTTTCAAACCCGTGACGGTAGAGAACCTCAATCTGAATATTCATGGCTATCGGGCCGTTTTAAACGGAAGCTTCTCCTCAAGCCGGGTTGTTGCAGGTCAGGTAATTCATGTGTTTAATTTCAGGGAGAATACTCCCGATGATACGATGGATCATATCTACGATTTTATCTATTCATCCCTGGAAACGAAGTTATCCCTTCATTGAGCGATATACTGTCAGAAATGAAATAATAGGGAGGAGTCGAAAATGAGCGGAGTTTTCGAAAGTCTTGAAACATCAATTAAGGAACATCTGAAAGTTATCAGAGCCTCCAGCGGGCTTCCTCAGGATTCTCAGTCTCTGGAACTGCTGGCTGGAGGCTGGCGGGAGAAAGAAAAGGCCTTTGACGATCAGGCCCGCAGCATGGGAATGGAGCAGGCTGAAAAGTGTAAGGATTCTTCCCGGGGATTTCTGGCTTTAACTTACTCGGGATCTCTTGTTGCCGTAGGACCCGAGGGCGGTGGGAAACGGCGGGCTGTTTATGTCAGTATCGACCGTCGCCGGGATGTTCCTTCCCGGGCTGAATCAGAAGATGCCGTTCTTGGGAAAAGTGTTTCCTGCGGCCGGGAGATAACTTTTAAAAATGGTCCGGTTAAAAAGAGTTCAGCCGTCTATCGCCTGGCTCTGCTTCCCTCGGCACTGGCCCTTCCCGAGCAGAACAACCGCCTGGAAGAAGCGACTCTTGCTCTGACGAAAGAATTTCAGGCTGTGGATGAAACGAGGTTTGATGATATCTGATGTTTTCAGGTAACCCTGAGGAGATTCGAAGCGTTTTTCGTCGTCTTCATAAATCAGAAAGTCTTCCGGATTTTGCCGATCTTAACAGAATCCTGGATGCGGTAAATGAAACTCTGAGCAATGAAAATCCCCTGATAAGACCTCGGGATAGTTCTAAAGCCCCCGGGGGTCTGCTGCTGCTGAATCCGAATATTACCACGGTGCTTGTTCCCGATCTTCATGCACGGACCGGTTACATTACTTCATTGATAGACTTGGAAATTTCCGGCAAACCTGTGCTGGAGAGGCTTGCC
>QNBK01000427.1 GCA_003644105.1 Spirochaetota bacterium
CAGCAAGCAGGGAATGGATCTCGTTAAATCCGGTGATATCTATGCCATTACATATCAGACCGCTGAAGGTGATGGTGCATTGGCTGTAAAAACTGCTGCTGACTGGTTTAACGGCGAAGAACTTCCCCCTGTCCGTTACCTTCCTCAGCACATGATTACCATCGACGATGTGGAAGATTTCTATCCTCCTCAGTGGTAATCGTAGAACCCTGTAAATCTGTTAGCTGAAATTTTAAAAGGGCTGTTTCATTTTAAAGTGGAACGGCCCTTTTCCTTATCGGGAACTCAGAATCCGCAAAGCTGCATGCTCATCGGTTATCAGAGAATCAACAAAGCCGCCATTCAGTGCTCCTGAGATGGCTTCTGCTTTTTCAGCTCCGCATGCAACAGCGATGAGATGAGGGATTTTTTTTAATTGACCTTTCTCGATTCCAATAACGCGCTGGTTCTGAGTAATATCCAGAAACTGTCCGTTACTGTCGTAGTGCAGACCACAAATATGACCGATTCCTCCCTCAGACTGAATCTGTTTTGCCTCAGAAACATCCTGAAAGCCTTCACGTACCATGGAACTGTAATCAGGATTATCAGAACTCAAACCTGCCAGAGCCAGGTCGAGAGAATCCATCCTGTCCATGGTCCGGGCAATCGGCTGTTCCTTTAAAAGCAGTTTCTTTAACTCAAGATTTGTTACAATCACCGGGGCCTGTATCAATCGGCAGCTGCCGTTCAGTTTCTGTGCCAGATTCCGGGCCAGCTCAAAGCCGTCAAACGCCGGATTGGCCATTCCCAGACTACCGGTCATCTGAATCACTTCCACATCTACAACACTCTGGGAAGGCAGTTCTTTTACAACATGAAAAAGGCTGCTGCCCCAGGATAAACCAATTTTCAGCCGGTCTTTCAGTCTGGATTCCAGCAGTTTCGCCGCGGCTTTTCCGGCTGCGGCAAGAGTTGACTGCATATCCTCAGCTGAAGGAACCACGGTAACCGATTTAAGTTTGAATTCTGTTCTTAACCGTTCAGCAAGAGCATTCACCAGTGAGTCGTTACTTTCCTGAATACGGATTTCAACAATTTTTTCTTCCCGGCAGCGTCTTAAGAGGTTGGAAACACTGGGCCGGGAGATATTGAGATACCTGGCAATCTCCTGCTGGGACAGCCCATCGATGTAGTACTTTCGGGCAACGTCGATTAAGGTATCCCGGTTTTTATTTACAGTCACAACATGCTTCCAGGGGGAAGATGGATACAACGTCCGAGGCTGTCTGCCGCCGCTTCGGAAAAGGCCTCTCCCACCGATGGGTGTCCGTGAATGATATCTGCAATTTCATGGCTGGTTACTTCCATCGTCATCAAAGCGGCAGCTTCGTTGATAATCTCTGAAACTCCCGGACCCGCCATATGTACACCCAGTACTTCGCCGTATTTTTTATCGGTGACAATTTTTATAAACCCCTCAGCTTCGCCGACAGCCAGGGCTTTACCGTTGGCGGATAAAGGAAAATAGCCTGTAGATACGGTGTATTTCCGGGTAGCCTCTTCTTCACTCATGCCTACAGAGGCCATCTCAGGCAGGGAATAAATCACCGAAGGCACATATTTAAGATTTGCCGTCATTTTAGCGCCCAGGGCATTTTCTGCGGCAGTCTCCCCCAGTTTGAATGCCGCATGGGCCAGCATCTTCTGTCCGGTGATATCCCCGGCAGCATAAATACCCTGAATGCTGGTCTCCTGATAATCATTTACCAGGATTCTGCCTTTATCTGCTTTAACAGGTAATTCTCCCAGGCAGGAAAGATCTGGAACCCGGCCGATGGAAAGCATTGCCTTCTCAGCTTTCAGGATTTTTCCCGTAGAGAGAGTTAAGGAGAGGCCTTTCTTTCTTTCTTCGATTCTTTCAAGACTTATTCCGGTATGTATTTCAGCACCATTTTTTGCAAGAAGACGTCGGCCGAAATCCGAAATGGATGAATCTATAAACGGGAGAAGCCGATCTTCCATTTCGATGATTTCCACCTTCACACCGAATGACAGGAATATCAGAGCCATCTCAACACCGATAACACCACCACCGATAATCACCATGCTTGAGGGCAGTGTATCCATAGACAGAACCTCATCACTGGAAAGCACGAGGGAACTTTCAATACCCGGAATGGGAACAGTGGAAGCCCTTGAACCTCCGGCAATAATAATTTTATCGGCCTTCAGAAGATTTTTTTCATTCTTATTGCCGTTCACAAGAACCGTATTACCGTCTTGAAGTACCCCCCGGCCATAAAAAACATCCACTTTATTGGATTTAAGCAGACCACCGACACCATCGGTGAGTTTTTTAACAACCTTGTTCTTCATCCTGAGGGTAGCAGGCATATCAACCACAAAATCATCATTCACCAGTTTAATTCCACGGCTGGATGCCTTTTTTATTTCCTGAATGATTTCTGCATTTTTCAGGTAAGTCTTGGTGGGAATACAACCCCTGTTCAGACAGGTTCCCCCCAGAATATCCTGTTCTACCAGGGCCACCTCGGCGCCCAGCTGCGAGGCTCTGATGGCCGCAACATAACCTGCCGGGCCGCCGCCAATAACCACTATTTTGTACTTCATGCGAGTATAACCAGAGGATTTTCCAGTAGTTCTTTAATCCGGCTGAAGAACACCGAGGCTTCAGCGCCATCAACAATTCTATGGTCGAAGCTGATGCTCAGGCTCATTACCTGCCGGGGTTGAACCTCCTCATCGACAAGTTTGAGCGTTTCTTCAATTGCACAAATTCCGAGAATAGCTGCCTG
>QNBK01000428.1 GCA_003644105.1 Spirochaetota bacterium
CCCCAAGTCATTCCCATGCGGCGATCGTTACCTGCGGCGGGCTTTGCCCCGGGCTGAACGATGTGATTCGTTCCATCACCCGGACTCTGTGGTATTTCTACGGCGTGGAGAGGATTAGCGGGATTCGTTATGGATACAGGGGATTCCGGCCGGAGTTCAACCTTTCCCCCATGGAGCTCAATCCTGATGTCGTCGACGACATCCACAATATGGGTGGTTCAGTTCTGGGTTCGTCCCGGGGGTATGGTGATGAGGAACCCATTGTTGATGCTCTGGAGAGGATGAATATCAATATCCTCTTCACAATAGGGGGGGATGGAACCCTCCGGGGCAGTCAGGCTATCTCCGATGAAATTAAGAGAAGAGGACTTAAAATTGCCTGTGTCGGTGTTCCTAAAACAATAGACAACGATATCATGTTCGTTCAGAAAACATTTGGTTTTAACACCGCTGTGGCCAAAGCGGTGGAAGCTGTCAGCGCGGCGCATGTGGAAGCAAAAAGCGCTCCGGATGGTATCGGTCTTGTAAAAGTGATGGGCCGGGATTCGGGTTTCATCGCCACCCATACCACCCTGTCCACCAGTGATGTGAATATCTGCCTGATTCCTGAAGTTCCATTCACGATGGAAGGGGAGAACGGTCTGCTCAGAACTCTTGAAAAAAGGCTGGATAAGCGAAAACATGCTGTGATTCTTGTTGCCGAAGGAGCCGGACAGGAGCTGCTTAACAGCGGTAAGGACGGGCTGGATGCATCGGGGAATAAATCCTACGGTGATATCGGTTTGTATCTGAAAGACGCCATTCATAAGTTTCTCACCGATAAGGGGCGGGAAGCGAATATCAAATATATCGACCCCAGTTATATCATTCGGGCCTCGCCTGCCAACCCGGTGGATTCTTATTACTGTGCCCGCCTGGGTGCCAATGCCGTTCATGCCGCCATGACCGGCCGGACTGCCTGT
The DNA here is from genome assembly GCA_003644105.1 of Spirochaetota bacterium. Lineage (GTDB taxonomy): Bacteria > Spirochaetota > Spirochaetia > DSM-2461 > DSM-2461 > UBA2779. Next base: position 963 of record QNBK01000428.1, read on the forward strand.
CTGATCGGTCAGTGGAGCAATGTTCTGGTTCATCTCCCCATCCACATGGCCACCTTCAAGCGGAAGCAGGTTTACAATGAAGGTTCTCTCTGGCGGGATGTCCTGGAATCCACGCGTCAGCCTATTTCAATGATTCATTGATTTTCATTGACCTCTCTCGCGGTGCCCCTTTATGGTTTTCCGGATGAGGTTTTCAGCCGCCTGATTCATTCGGGCTGCACCTTTCCGCATTTTTTCTCCCGGTCTGATAAAATCCTCAGGTTTAAGGGTTTCTCCGACTACCAGTTCTACCCGGGGAGGCCACCAGGGAAAAACCCGGTGGATCGGCCTTTTCAGTAATACCTCGGAAATCGGAATAAGTGGAACATTGTACAAACAGGCAAACCATGCGGCTCCGATGATGAACCCTGAGGGTTTCTGATTCCCCCGTTTAATCACACCCTCGGGGAAAAAATGAACCAGCTCCCCCCTTTCAAGACCTGTTTTAACCGATGAGGCTATAGCCATCGGTCTATCATCAGGGACACCGATAACCCCCATTATCCAGTTGAACCATCCGGCATCAATCCTCTTCATGTTGGCCTCTTCGGCTACAAAGCGTATGTACCGGGGCCGGGCGGCATGCCAGATAAAAAACCATTCCATATCGACACAGTGGTTCATCACTGTAATTCCCGGTCCCCGGATCCCCAATCGTTTCCTTCCGCTTACACGAAGGCTGTAGTATGGAATCACCGTCAGAAAGAGAAGGGGATAAAAGAACAAATAACCTGTAATCCGGAGTCCCCGGCGGAATCGGGACTCACCAATCAGCGGACGGTACGGCCTTTCCATATATACCCCTGTCCTTTTTTTGAAAGGATAATTGAGTGAATTGAGAGAATCAGAACCCAGGAGAAGTGAACCGGATACAGAAATGCCGTATACCAGGGAAGTTTACGATCTGTCATGGTTATACCCCAGGATGTGAGTAACAGAACGACACCCAGACCAAGAGGTACTGAAAGGCTGCTCCCTGTTAAAACGGCGATTAGAGTGAGAGGAACCGGGAGAATCAGAAAGGACACCATCACAAAACCCATAAAGAGAAAGGGGTATACCTGATTGTCAAAGTATTCATACACCACCCGCATAATTCCCATTTTTGCATGGCTCATGGAGTCGTACATGTTCCCTGACAGGTAGTTCTTGGCATCTATAAATACCTGACTGTATCCCCTGCCTTTTAAATATCTGGCCATCTGTATATCTTCATTAATTTTGTCTTTTACCGGAATAAATCCGCCGATCTCCTTCAGAACCTCATTCCTCACACAGAAAAACTGTCCGATGGCATGGGAAAACATGTAGGTTTTACTGTGGCGGAACAGCCATAGCGGCAGTAGAAAGGATGTGGCCAGGTACATCACCGGGAAGAGCAGGTATTCAATTTTTTCAGGAGTTGTATGTCTGGCGTATCCTGATAGAAAGTCAACCTGATGAGCTTTAAAGTTTGTTACTGTCCAGGACACAAGCTGTTTTCCCGGGTGCATGTCGGCATCGAGAAAAATCAGAATCTCACCTGAGGCAAGGGAGGTAAGCTGCTGCATGGCAAAGGGCTTCCCCTTCCATCCCGGGGGGAGCTTTGCACCTTTAACAACCCGGAACCTTTTATCTCCCTTTATCAGATTCTCAGCAAAATCCAGTGTACCATCTTCCGAATTATCATCCAGAACAATCACTTCAAAGTTCTGATAATCCTGACCGGCAAGGCCCTCCAGAGTCGGGGTAATTCTTGCAGCTTCGTTTCTGGCCGGAATAAGGACCGAGACCAGAGGGCCGTCG
>QNBK01000429.1 GCA_003644105.1 Spirochaetota bacterium
GCCCACATATTTGTCTTTAAATATATTTCCTATTTTCTCAGATATATTATTATACTTTATTTCGAATGAATATTGTGATGTGCGAAGAATATTAAGACTAAGGGATTTATCAATATCTTAGGATATGCGTCATTGCTCAACTTCTTCAGTACAACTTCTGAGGATACGGGGTTCAGGAAGTTTGTCTGAGTACAGAACAACCATCATCAACCCTTTCATCTCCAGATGTTGTCCGCAACTCGGCCCATCAGGATCAAAGCCTTCCAAACTCATGAGCAATATCTGAGGTGTTTTTCCAGGAAATGAACCATGTCTGCTACAAATAAAAAAAATATTCAATAATTTATGAAGTTTCTTCATGAAACAAACCATTTACTATCTTCCATTCTTTATCCAATTTCAGCATGGATAGAAAACTGATATAAGCAATTCCAAATATTGTGCTTTATATTTTCACAACAGCGGTTGTTTCAGTCATATCAACAGAAATAATTTTTATATCCTGATCTTCTCGCTTTCCCTCCGACGTTATGCCGGAAATAACATCAACATAAGGATCTCTGTCATCGAAAACTGCTTCTCCTTCAAAATAACCCACTATCCGGCTCTTTGGATGAAAGGCCTTTTTCAGTTTCCCGGCATCCTGATTTACATGCTCATCGTGATACAGCTGTACAGTTTTTAAAATTGAATCAAATACCGTTGATTCAATTGTCATATACTACCCCCTGCTTTCCCCGAAATTACATTTTCAAAGGCCCTGGCAGCTTTAATAAGTACTTCTGGAGAACTTAAAGGTTTACCATGTGAAGGATATAAATATTCCAGATCCGGTACATATCGGCTTATCCCTTTATACTTTTTGTATAATCCTTAATATTGGATAATCCAAATCCGGACATTTGAGAGTCGAAAAAAGCGATCATCCACTCACAAAAAGTATCTCCTGTAAAAAGGGTTCTATTTCCCCGATCCAGAAGCATTATACTGTCTTCAGAATGTCCCGGAGTATAAAGAACTTCCTTGATATTGCCAATTCCCAATACCCGTGTCAAAAAGTAATATATTTTTAGATCCGATAATTAAGAAAGAACGCACATTCTGAATATGTCCTTCTTCAACAATGGCATAAACATTGCCAGGTAGTTTGATAACATCAAACCATTCATTCCCTGAATCAATTATTTCCTGCTTCATAATACAGCATCTTCAATTTTTTTATACTCAATATCAAAATTGAAAAACTTTGGACCAAGAACCTCTATGCCCTTTTCACTTCTCCAGGCAGAAAAAGCCTTCAACCCGAAAACAGTAACATTCATCCCGATTTCTGCATCAGGATTCAGTAGAGGAAGATTTTTTCCATTGTTAACAATGTTGATCAGATCCGGAGACATTATATAATAATCGTCATCAATCCAGCTCATTATATTTTCATTCTGATACCAGATCTGCATAGTTTTACCAGAAAATCGGCCCAAACCCTCTATGTAGATATTTCCATAATTAAATCCATTTTTATCTTCTCTGTCTGTTTTAGAAACTATTCCTTCGAACAAGATATATCCATTATTCTTTTCAACCAACGAATATGCATAGTTTTGCGACTTTTTTTGTGCTTCTCGAACCAATTGTCCGACTTCAAGACACCAGGATATGGTATTTAAGAACAGAGCCTCTTTTAAAACTCTCCACTTCGCCGGATGGTCAACAACACCTACAAAATCATTACTTGCCATCGCAGCTGCCCGGACCAACAGCTCAGCCCTTTCATCCGAAGAGGTATAGGGCAGAACCATCTCATCTCCGTAGTCGTTTACAACTGTTATTGGATATATAGGTATACCTTTTAAATAGTAGAAAGTGTGTTGAATACAGGGGACACTACGTCCTGTCGGGTCTGCATCGATCAGGGGTTTTCCTAATCTAGCCGCTGTAACCAGTGCGGCAGCAGTATTCAAACCGCCTAATTCTGTAGCTATTACACCGTAGAACTCTCTGTTGAAGTACTTTTCCATGGCAATCATAGCCCGTGTTTCTGCTGTTTCCCCGGATTTATCAAAGTCGCCTGTATCCATCGGACTGACTGCTCCGAGACCATAGGAAGTACCCAGATATCCATCCTCAGGAATCTCTTCAGGGCAAGCAAGATTAAACTTGAAACCATCATCTAAAGCTTCATCTATGATTTTCAATCCCTCCTCAAGACTCCCGCCGCCACCAGTTCCAAGCACTGCTGCACCCAGCACAATATCGTGTAAGTCCTGTCGGTTCAATTTACGCATTACAGAGATCCCCTGATTCTTTATTACTTCACCGCATAGAAATTGAGCTTTTCATCATTACATGACATGGAACAGAACGAAGGCCAGCAGCATATCTTCCTGTGTTTCAATCAATTCTCTCATCGTTTCTTCATCCTCATCTTTAACTTGTGGATTTTCTTTTTTATACTTCTCCCATGTCATATAATATTCAGAATCAATTTCCATATTTTTTTCTTCCATCAGTATACCCCTCTTTCACGAACAAATTTTGTAACTGCGCTGATATTCTCAGGCTTTGCATCTCCAAGCCCCATGGGAGTTTTATTCCATGAAAAAATATACTTCCCACCTGGCGCAAGAATATCAATAAGTTCGCCTGCTTTTTCGGTACATTCCTTTTTTGTTCCTGATCTCAATAGCTCTATAGGAAAAAACCCGGCAATAATATGTTTACTACCAATCTTCTCTTTAAATGCTTTTGGATCACCATTTTCAATTTCAAGAAA
>QNBK01000430.1 GCA_003644105.1 Spirochaetota bacterium
AAACCTTGTCCTTGACATCTCCGCAGGCGAACACCCCGGGGATTTCCGTTGCAGTTGAGTCCGGTGCTGTAACCAGATATCCGGTGTCGTCGGTTTTCAATCTGTCGCCCAGGAACGATGTATTCGGTGTGTGGCCGACGGCGTAGAACAGACCCTTGGCAGGAATAACAGATTCCTCACCGCTCTTGTTGTTCTTCACTTTCACACTCCCCAGGAAGCGGTTTCCGAAGGCGTTGGCTTCTCCGGCCAGGGCTTCCAGAGCATTGGTATTCCAGTGAACTATTATCTTTTTATTGTCAAAAATACGCTGCTGCATGGCCTTGCCGGCCCTCAGTTCATCCCGCCTGACAAGCATGTGGATTTCTGAACCGAATTTTGAAAGGTAGCTCGCCTCTTCACAGGCCGAGTCACCTCCGCCGATTACCACAAGGGGAACGTTCCGGTACATCGGAAGGGCCCCGTCACAGACGGCGCATGCTGAGATTCCCTTCTGCCAGAGTTCTTCCTCACCTTCGATGTGCAGTCTTCTGGCGGTGGCGCCGGTGGCTATGATGACTGATTCCGCCATGAAGACTTCAGCGCTGTCACCGGTTCCCACGAAAACCTTCTTCGGTTTTGAATCAAGGTTTACAGACTCAACGGTGTCGGTTTTAATACGGGTGCCGTAGCGGATGGACTGTTCCCGCATCTTGTCCATGAGTTCCGGTCCCATAACGCTTTCAGGAAAGCCGGGGAAATTCTCCACTTCGGTGGTTGTGGTGAGCTGACCTCCGGCGGCGACGCCTCCGGCCATGAAACCTTCGAACATCAGGGGACTGATATCCGCCCGTGCAGTATAGATTGCGGCTGTAAATCCCGCCGGTCCTGATCCGATGATTATTACTTTTTCGACTGGTTTGTCTGACATGTATTATTCCTCAACTGTTGGCGAGTATTTTCACCGTTAATTAACACTCAATATATATAATAAATGTGATGAAAGAAATCAAAACATAAATGAGGATGAATCCTTTCTTATCAGGTAGGTGTGGTGAAATTGGCGTATACCAAACCAGGGAGGTGCTCAATTGTCGCCACACGGGCTTCATTCCGTTCACTGAACTCACTTCCTGTGTCTTACACCTTGTTAAGGGTCTTCTGAACAATTTCAAGGAGGTCGTGCCTGGAAAACGGTTTCCGGATGAAGTTCAATCCCTCATCAATCACACCCCGGTGAGCAATAACATTCGCCGTGTAACCGGACATGAACAGGCGCTTCATGTCAGGGAAGGTAGATAGCAGTTCATCTGCCAACTTCCGGCCGTTCATCTCGGGCATTATCACATCGGTTAGCAGCAGGTGAATATCACCTGCGTGCTCACCGGCCTTGCGGAGAGCCTCGTTCGGAGACGAGGCGGTGAGTACCGAATAACCTTGAGATTCGAGTATAATGGTTGTCAGTTTCAGGATGGATGGCTCGTCCTCCACCAGCAGAATGGTCTCAGCCCCTCGAGCCAGCGGCACTTCCGGCGCAGCCGTCTGCTTCTGTTCTTTTTCGTCCGCGTGACGGGGCAGGTAAATCTTGAAAGTTGTCCCATCGCCGGGCTCACTGTAGACGTTGATGAACCCATTGTTCTGTTTAACGATACCGTAAACAGTGGCAAGTCCAAGGCCCGTGCCGGCGCCCTCATCCTTGGTGGTGAAGAACGGCTCAAATATCATTTTCTGTGTTTCTGCATCCATGCCGCAACCGTCATCGCTGAAGGCCAGCAGGATGTATGATCCGGGAACGATTCCCGGGTTGATATCGCAATACGCCTGGTCGAAGGTGATGTTTTCAGTCTCGATAATCACTTTGCCCACACCTTCAATGGCGTCGCGGGCATTGACGCAGAGGTTGGCCAGCAACTGGTCAATCTGTGACGGGTCCAGCTTGACCGGCCACACCCCCGAGCCCGGCAGCCACGCCAGATGGATGTCCTCGCCAATCAACCGACGCAGCATTTTGAGCATGTTCTCAACGGTCTCGTTCAGATCCAGTACGAGAGGAGTGATGGTCTGCTTACGGGCAAAGGCCAGCATCTGTTGTGTAAGGTCTTTGGAGCGCGTAGCTGCACTCTGAATTTCCAGAAGACCCTCAAAGAGCGGTTCGTCAGGGTTTACCTGCCCGAGAGCCATTTCAGTGTGGCCGAGAATCACGCCGAGCATGTTGTTGAAGTCGTGGGCAATGCCGCCGGCCAGTCTTCCCACCGATTCCATCTTCTGTGCCTGGTTCAGTTGTGCCTGCAGGTCCTCCCGTCTATGACGTTCCTGCCTGCGGGCGGTGATATCCTGGATCGTCCCGGATATCCGCACAAGTGTTCCGTCCTCCGCCGTTACCCGTTCGGCTATCGAATTGACAGTAATCCGTATGTCATTGATTGTCCTGATCACATCGTATTCAAGGTTGTACGGTTTGTTCTTCTGAATCAGGTCTACCAGTGCCTGATGTACCCTCTCCCGCTCAGGAATGCAGGTCTCTACCAGTTCAATTGGCAGCAGCTGGTCGGGATTCTTTTCCGGATCCAGTTCAATTCCGTAGATTCGAAAGGCTTCTTCAGATCCCCAGAAAGTATTCGTTCTCGGGCTGAACTCCCAGTTGCCTATCTTGGCGACAGTTTGCGCCTGTTTCCATCTCTGGTTATTAATCCGCAGATCTCTCTCTGCCTGCTCGCGTTCCGCGGCCTCTGCAATCAGCAGATCCCGAGAGATCATCGTCTCACGCAGGTTATGAACCATTATGTTGAATGATTC
>QNBK01000431.1 GCA_003644105.1 Spirochaetota bacterium
GATTGGGGAACGTGCCCGCCAGGTCGCCGCCCGCCGCCCCGGTCGGCGTCCGTGCATCGGATAGGCGGGCGTCGTTGCCCTGGCATACCGTCGACGCCGCGCTCCCATAGGTGGGCGTCAGGTCGGCGTCGACGTTCGTCCCGACGTTCGAGATCCCCGCGGAGCCGACGACGGTATCAGTTTGACCGCCCGCGCCGGTCGCCGTCAGGTCGACCACCAGGCCGGCGTCGTCGATCGTTTTCAGATGTTTGTCGGCGGCGTCGCTGAACACCGCGACCCGACCCGCCGACGGAGTCGAGGGCGCCGAGCCATTGACCAGGGTGATCTCACTCATGGATACCTCATAAAATCAGCCACTCACCGGTCGCGCCGATCGTAACACTTACACCGGCTGCGATGAGCGGGCGCCGCTGAAGACACGTAGTATCGGCGGCGATCGACAGGTTGGCGGATACCGTTCGAGTGATACAGAGATCAGTTACCGGCGGCGCCGCCGAAGCGCTGGGCGCCTCCAGATACCACCGGGCGTCGTCGGGCTTGTAATGCAGGGCCACCACTGCGCCGGCGGCCAGGTCGAAGGTGGCGTCCGCCATCAGGATCCGACTCGATGCCAGGGATCCGACGTTGTTCCGGAGAAGTCCGATCGATATCGCCCCCCGGTTCAGGAGTAGCAACCGCCGGCCGATGCCCCCGACTGGCGCAACAATCCCCGAGATACTGGTCACCACGGTTGCGTTCAGGGCCAGGATCTCCGCGGTCTCGATACCCGGGGGGGCGTAGTCAGCGACCAGGCTCCCGGTGATATCCGCGGTCTCGATCGTCCCGCCGTCTTCGAGCTGGGTCCTCGACCGTGTCTCGGTGCCTGGTACCCAAATGAAGCTCACACAGTCACCGGACGTCTACGCGTCAGGGTGCCGGTTCGTAGCTTATCGACGGTGCCGTCCTGGTACGTCAGAAGGAAGTCATAGCGAGAGTTCTCGACGATCGCCGCCGTTTGCGCCGCCGTCACCGTGGCAACGATGGTTCCCGCAACGCCGCCGAGTGCGATGCCCGAAGCCTCGGTGAGTGCGAGCAACTCCACGGGGAAGCGTGCCAGGCTTCGGATCTGCATCTTCGCAGTCGCCCCAGTGATGTCGACCCCGTCCAGGTCGGAGATCGTCAGGATCAGGGTGGCGCCTGGTTGCAGTGTCAGATCGACCCGTGTGGCCTCAGCGCCGGTTGCGGTTGCCATCTATTCCTCCACGGCCAGGAACCGGATATTCTCGACGAACGGGGCGCCGCTGACGATGCCACTGGAGCCAGTGAGGCGCACTTTGGATACCCCGCTCTGTTTGTCGGCGTCGATGAGGATGATCGTGGAGGTCGCCGATCCGAGTGTGATCGTGGCGTCCATGTCTTCGTACGCTCCATTCCGAAACACCGCCAGGACCCACGTCCCCCAGGATCCAGCGCTCCCCAGTTCCCAGTGCCACGCCTGCAGATCTACGGCTTCTGCGAAGACGAATTCCATGATGTATGCAGATGTTAGCGGGTTGATCGTCGCGTTCGGCGCCCAGTGCTTCGGAGCCTCTTCGAGGATGTTGGCGAACACCAGCGCACCGAAGTCGCCGAAGTTCGCCGTCCTCGTCGCCGTTGGAACCTTCAGGCTCCGATCGCCAACTGCATACCCAACGGCCACCGTGCCGCCGCCGCCCACAACCACTGAGCCGCCGGTCCTGAATTGGCTCATGGGTTGTTCTCGTTTGCCTGGGCCTCGACAACGAACAGCACGCCAGCCGGGTCGCTTGCAACGTAGATCTTCGGCCCGACCCCGGTGGCGGGGTCGCCAGCTCGGTTCCGCCCGTCGGTGATCGAGTAGACACGCGGGCCGGCTCCCGATGCGACGTCGGTGAAGATGGTTCCGATCGCCGCTCCGTCGGTGCCTCGAACGTGGACCTTGATGTCGGTGCCGAGCGTCTTGACGGTGAAGATCCGTGTCCAGGTCGGGAGTTCTACTTCGACGGCTTCATCGGCGACGGCTGGAGTTATCACGGTCGCGCCCCGTAGAACGCCGTAAGTTTGCGCCGATTCGGCGGCGGTGAATGCGAGGGCCATGGGATCTCCAGGTCAGGATGCGAGACGGTCCGATACTACAGGATCGTCGAAGAGTTCAAATGCAAGTGTAATATCTGGGCCGCCCACCGTGATGTCCAGGATCTGGGCGACCACGTCGAACAGGAAGACCTCGGAGTCATTGAGGATCACAATATCCCCGATGTTGAAGGCCTCCAGGTCGGTGCCGCCACTGTAGTCGACGAAGCGCCTGGGCAACGCCTGCTCAGCAATGATGTCCTGGCCGATCAGGGTGGCGGTGGCGTCGTCCCAGACGGCGTCGGCGGTGATCTCGATGGACTGCCGGCCGAAGATGGACTGAGACAGGGCGGCCCGATACCCGCCCCGCATTCGGGTATCCGTCGTCACAAGTCCCGCCTGGATCTCGTCGTTGGGTCGGGTCTGGTCCTGGGCTCCGACGATGCGGCGGAAGTTGTGACGGCTGGTCCCGCGGTCGGGCGCATAGCTCACGGTCACTTCGTTCACTACCTGCTCAGACTCGGTGGTCACCATGGACGCCCGCTGTATCTGTTGGGCGTCGGCATCGAGTCGGGCGACGGCATCGGCGGCGGTGGCATCCCAGCGCCGCATATACCAGTACAGCCCCTCTTCTCCCTGTCGGGGTTCGATAGGCAGGATCGGGAAGACGGAGCCGTTCAGGAA
>QNBK01000432.1 GCA_003644105.1 Spirochaetota bacterium
ATTCACTGCCGGTGACAAAGCGGCTGATTTTGAACTTTTCGATCTTGAGGGCAGGGCTTTTCGTCTTTCCTCCCTGGCCGGGAAGCGGTATCACCTGGCCTTTTTCCGTTTTGCCTCCTGCCCTTTCTGCAATCTCCAGCGATACGCAACGCGGCATGAATCTCCTTTTCCCATCCTGGCGGATGATGGGGGAGTGATTCATGAGGATTGGGGCCGGGAGATTTCCTGGATCGGCGTCTTAAAGGGTATGTTCGGCCGCTTGGGCACCCTGATGAAAAGGGCATCATCAGAGAGGCGTATTACGGGAAGGATGAAGGGGATCATATGGCTATTGATAGGGTGGAGGCCTTTGTTGTAAAGGGTGATTAAATACCAACTGGTTGATAAACCAGTCTGTAAGAGTTAAAATACTGATATGAAGAACATCGAGATTGGTGCATTTGAGGCCAAAACTCACTTCAGCCAGCTTCTTAAGGAAGTTGAACAGGGGAGTATTGTTCATGTTACCCGCCGGGGGAAGCCTGTTGCGGTAATCAGTCCGGAAGTGATCGACGATCGACAGAGGTCACTTGACTCCCTCTCCAGAATCGCCGCACGTAGAACCGTGCTTGCTTCCAGAGAAAAAATGACAACCCGGGAGGTTCTCGAATTCCGTAACCATGGAAGAAGGTAATGATGGTTGAGTTGGCAATAGTTTTCGATACTTCTGCAGCTATGGCATTGTTTTTTCAGGAAGATGAAGGGATGCAGATTGAAAATGAGCTGAAGCGATTGATTGAGATGAACGGTCAGATTTTTGTTCCCTCACTGTTCTGGTATGAGACAGGAAATGTACTGATTACAGCGGTGAACAGAAAGAGGATTACAATGGATGAACTGCGTGGAATTGAAGCCGACCTTGCCGACCTTCCAATAGTAACCGACTTACTTCCCGATGGAGCTGTCAGACAGAGAATCAGAGAATTGGCAGTGGAGAAAAAATTGACATATTACGATGCCTCATATGTTGAGCTGGCCGGGCGGTTACAGCTGCCGCTTAAAAGTTTTGATAAGAAAGTTCTCGGAGCGATGGAATAGAATATGCTTTTTGCTGTCAGTTCCTACACCCATCCCCCAAGGGCTACCTGGTTCATGAGGCATTGCATTGTGTGTTTATATGTCGATATTTCTCATGAAATCAGCTAGAATGTTGCTATGGACAGTAAAGATACATTGGAAATAATAACTTCTATTATTAAAAAGGCTGTAAAACCAGAAAAAATTATCCTTTTTGGTTCCAGGGCAACGAACTCTTATTCCAATGATAGCGACTTTGATATTTGTGTTGTAGTTGAAAATCTTGATGATGAGCGGCAGCTTGCCCGGGAGATAAATAGAGAAATCTTCAACAATAAATTGGAAGTGCCTGTCGATGTTATTGCAGTTGATTCAAAAAAATATAAGCAGAATATGAACCGCATTGGTTTTATCTACAAACAGATTCAGGAAAATGGTGTTGTAGTATATGCCTCTTGATTACAATGACTGGATTAAAAGGGCTATCAACTCTCTTTATCTGGCTAAAGTAGATAAAACTGAAAATATCGTTTTTGAAGATCTTTGTTTTCATGCACAGCAGGCTGTTGAAAAAGGTTTGAAGGCTATATTGATAAAGAATAATGTTGAACCACCAAGAACGCACAATCTTATTTTTTTATTGAATCAGGTGTCTAAGATTCAGGATATTCCAGAAAAGGCTGCTTCAATTATTAATCTTGAAGAGTATTCAGTACTCACTCGGTATCCGGGAGATTATCAGCCGATTGGAGAAGATGAATATAAAGCTTCAGTTCGAACAGCAGAAGAAGCATTAGGGTGGATTGTTGAGTCATTGGAGAATGAATAACCAGAGTATGAGTTATCTGTTCGCCGTCGGCTCTTACACTCATCCTGAGTCTCCTGCAGCCGATCCTCAAGGCCGGGGCATATCCATATACGAATGGGATAATTCTGCAAACAGCGCGCGCCTGGTTTCTGAGTCTCAGGATATCAGAAATCCATCGTATCTCAGTTGGGATTCCGGCTCTCAAAATCTCTACGCCGTGTCCGAAATGGATGAGAATGCCGGGACCGTCGCCGTTTTTCATCTTGATGCGGATGGTACTCTGAAACTTCAAAATCAGCAGGAAGGGCCGGGGAGAGCCGGCTGTCATTTAACGATACTTCATAATCCTCCCCGGCTGTTTGCCGCTTCCTACATCGATGGTTCCCTTCGGGCATACAGCCTCGATAATGGGCAAATCATCCCGGCATTCTGGAACTGTTCCTACATCGGGAATGGTCCAGTTCTTGAGCGCCAGGCCTCTTCCCATGCCCATCAGGTTCTCCCCGGCCCCTTTGGTAATTTTCTGTATGTGAGTGACCTCGGAAGCGATATCATCTGGATGCATTCCCCTGATGCCCTTGATGAACCACCGTCAGCCGCATTGAAAGTTCCCCCGGGCTACGGCCCAAGGCATCTGGCTTTCGATCCCGAGGGGAGGCATGCCTATGTGCTTTGTGAACTGCAGCCTATTCTTCTTGTCTGTTCCATCAATCCCCGAACCGGGGAGATGAAGGTTCTTCAGGAACTTCAAACTGCGGCCCCGGGGAACATGAATATTGCCGCCCCGGCGGCGGTGGAGCTCCACCCCTCAGGGCAAACTCTCGCCGTATCCAACCGCTTTGATGACACAGTTGCTGTATTTACAATCAGCCGTGGA
>QNBK01000433.1 GCA_003644105.1 Spirochaetota bacterium
CCGCCAGTCTTTGTAGTGACGGGTTTCTTTATGCGCCATTACAGCTTCTTCCGAGCGGTACACCTCGTAAAGCTCAAAAAGACAGGGATTTTCATCACTTTGAAGTACATCAAAGCGCATGTTCCCCTTTTCTTTTCGTGTTTCTTTATGGTTAATCTTTGTCGCTTTGATGAAGTTGTTTTCAAAACCGGTTTTAACCAGGACAGAGACGGAATAGACGATCATGGGACAACCTCCATTATATAGCATTATCAGCATAACCTGTTGGTGAGAGGGGGGGTAGGGGTTAAACCGGGTGGATTTTGTTGTAGAGAGGGGTGGCGGTGATAGTTTTCGGGTATTGACGGAGAGCTTCGGGGATGAAGTTGAGAATATCTGAGGCGGTGATGCCTGTGGCCCCGATAGCTTCGGCGGCCAAGTCTCCGGCGAGGCCGTGGAGATAGACTCCCAGACGGAGGGGTTCGGTGGGGATTGCTGATGGCATGGCTGCTGTGAGGGCGCCGATTATTCCGGAAAGAACATCCCCGGAGCCGGCGGTTCCCATGCCGGGATTGCCGGTGAGGTTGATCCACGCCCGGCCTTCCGGTGAGGCAATAATACTGTGGGCGCCCTTGAGCACGACTACGGCAGCGTAACGGTCGGCGGCTTCCTGGGCAGTTTCAATCCGGCGGGTTTCCACTTCACTGATGGAGGAGCCCAGGAGACGGGCCATCTCACCGGGATGCGGGGTGAATATTGTAGGGTATTTCCGTTTTTTACAGAGTTCCTCCCGTCCGGCCAGAGCGGTGAGGGCATCGCCGTCCACAACCAGGGGGAGTTCAGCCGCTGCGATGAAATCCCGGGCCAGGCGTACCGATTCAGGGTGAGTAGAGAGTCCCGGTCCGATAACGGCGGCATCTGAAAGCATGGCCTGCTCCAGAAGGTCGGGGAGATGCTCGGCGCCTATGGGTCCGCTCCCGCCCTGAGGCAGGAAAACCGCTTCGGGCACAAGGGGGAAAATCTGAGAAACCAGCTCCGCCGGTACCGCCAGTCGAACATACCCGGCCCCGCTTTTCAGGGCGGCCCCTGCGGCCAGGGCCGGAGCACCACGGTAGTTCGGTGAGCCCCCTATAATAAGGAGCTTTCCGAAACTCCCCTTATGACCTGCCGGATTTCTTTTCGGGAGTTTCGGGGGGATGTTCACCGAGAGGGTGATGGAATCATCTCCGGTAACTTCCGGGGGGAAGGATATTTCCGAATGGTAGAGCTCTCCCCCGTAATCGAAACCCGGATAGAGCAGGTTTCCCCTTTTAGGAATACCGAAAGTAACGGTGGCCTCCGCTCGGATGGCGGTCCCCATAATCTCACCGGTGTCGGCGTTGATACCCGTAGGGATATCCATGGCGAGAACCGGAGCTTCGGATTTGTTGACAGTTTCCACCAACAGGGCCAACCGCCCATCCAGGTTCCGGGAGAGGCCGATGCCGAAGAGGGCATCGATGATGAGATGGTAGTGATTGAAGTCAATTTTTCCCAGAAGAGGGGGCCTGGGAGAAGACTCCAGCCTGAGGATTTCCAGGGGAAGCTGTTTGATGATGCGGTAATTATCGGCGGCTGCCCCGGTCATTTTACCCGGATCTCCGGTCATCAGAATGGTTACTGCAGCACCCCGGGCGTAGAGTAGACGGGCCAGGGCCAGACCGTCGCCGCCGTTATTTCCCGTTCCGCAGACGATGAGAATGTCCCGGTTGTCGATGCCCCAACGCAGGGAAACCACCGAGCGTGCGGCCTGGGCGGCATTTTCCATAAGGACAGCTTGTGCCACCCCGTATTCCGTAATAAGGGAGTTATCTGAACTGCGGACATTACGGGCAGTACCGATTTTCATCGGAGGTCAATCTTTATCCGGATCCAAACCTGCAAAGCGGAATATCTCGGACTGTACCCAGATAAAGTTGCCGTTTTCCGTAGGAACCAGAAACTGGGATGTCTCAACATTCTTCTCATCATCGGCAATTAAGGTTGCGTGCTTCACCGATAAGACCGGATAGGCCTTGCCCTTTTTAAAGTTTTTGGCGATAGCAGTGTAGGCCGAAGCAATGTAGGGAAAGTAGTCCTGCCTTGCCTGTTCGTAATCGTCACGGACCGTCACAAAGAAAATCCCGTTACTCATGTTGTCCATCCTTCTGCTGATAACCCCGGTGGGTATCAGATTGGAGCTGTCTTTCTTGTTCATTATAGTTTAAAGACTCCTCTGCAAATAGGGATCTGGCCGCAGATTCCCGTTAAAATGCTCGAAATGCTTCGGATGCAGTGCCGAGCAGTTGATGAAATCAACGACCAGGCCATGTACCAATGTGCACTGCGCTTTCTGTGCTTTTTTTGCCTTGTCTCTGCATCAATCTCCTCTTTTTGCAGTGGAGTCTTGATATCCCATACCAATAATATAGGTTTCCATGGATTCGCTCCGAACAGCCTTCGGTTTGAAGGTTTTCATCTCCCTGAACAGAGTTTTAACACGGTCCCTTACTTCGTTTTCGTCTCCTCCCTGGAATATCTTAACCACAAGATTTCCCCCGGGAGCCAGATGGGATTCGGCCAGATCTATTACCCTCATTACCAGATCGTAGGATTTCCTGGAATCAACCAGGCGGTTTCCCGAGGTGGAGGGGGCGGCATCACTGAGAATGCAGCCGTAAGGACCGCCTTCCGCCAGGTATTCGGCGGACTCCGGTGTGAAGACATCGGACTGCAG
>QNBK01000434.1 GCA_003644105.1 Spirochaetota bacterium
TCATCTAATATAACATCAGCATAATCAGTTTTGCCTATTTGATAATTAACTTTTTTAGTAAATTCTACGTTACCTTGTGCCATTTTAATTCCTTAATTAAACAGTTCTCCAATCACCTGCTCCAGTTGATATAGAAGCATAATCTGATATTGAAGTACATCCATCAAAACAACCAGATTTTGTTAATGTAATAGTTTCATTAGTTGCGTTTGTTTCTGCTTGCCCGATGAAATCGTTTACTCCAGTAACTGCTGTAGTTATACTATTGCAATTTTTAAACATATTAGATAAATACTCCGCTAAAGTATTATAAAGAATTAAATCAGTTGGAATAGTTGTTAGTCCTGATCCGTTAAAAGCAGCAATAAAGTCATTAGCTATTGTATTATATCTAAATAAGTCAGTTGGTATTGAAGTTAATAAATCACATCCATAAAAAGCATAACCAAAAGATGTAGCTATTGTATTATATCTAAATAAATCAGTTGGAATTGTAACTAATGAAGTGCAATTCATAAAGACAGTACTAAAGCTTGCAGCTGCTGTATTATATCTAAATAAATCAACTGGTATTGCTGTAATATCAGAATATGAAAAAACACCATAAAAATTAGTAACTGCTGTATTATATTTAAATAAGTCAACTGGTATTGTTGTAATACCAGAGTTTGAAAAAGCGGTTTTAAATGTAATTACTTTAGTATTATATTTAAATAAGTCAACTGGTATTGTTGTAATATTAGTACAAGCTTGAAAAAGTCCATAAAGATCAAAAGCTTCTGGACTGTTATCAAATAACCCAGCTGGTATTGATGGAAGAGCATTACAACCATCAAAAGTTCTATAAAAACTAGTAACATCATAAGAACCAAACATATCATCTACTATATTGTTTAATGAAGTACAACCAGTAAATAATTGATGATAACTAGTTAAACTTCTTTGTTTTCCTAATCCATTAGCTAATACAGTAGTTAAATTAGTACATCCATAAAACTTTAATGTTTCAAGCCCTATATCTCTATTAGCTGTACCTATTGTTTTTAAATCAGTATCTCCAGTAAAATCTAACCATTTCATTTGTCCGGTAATTTTAATTGTAAAAGTTGAAGCTCCTGCATAATGATGAATTGCAGCAGTATCTGTATAATCTGTGATATGATCTGTTCCGCTTGCATCACCCCAATCAACTACTACATCCATATTTGCGTTTGCAATATTATTTATTGGAAGAGTATAATCATATCCAACCTCTGAGTTTATTTCAACTAAAAACTCCATATAGTTAGTTAGAGCCGCTAATCCTGGGCCGCCCCAAGCAGCTGGAATTAAATCATAATCTATTAATCCAGTTGTATTTGTAAAAGCATCAGTTGTTGTAGTAGGAGAAAGTGCTGCCATATTATATTGTAATTCATTAGTTCCAAGAACTGTTCCCGCTAAAGAAGTACATCCATTAAAAGTATTACTAAAATTGTTTGCTGCTGTGTTATAGTCAAAAGTTTCTGCTGGAACTTTAGCTAAAGAAGTACAACCTTGAAAAGATTCTGCAAAAGTAGTAATCGCTGTATTATATCTAAATATATCAACAGGTACTTCTTTTAATGAAATACAATATTTAAAAACACTAGTAAAACCACTAGTAATTGCTGTATTATATTTAAATATATCAGTTGGTATAGATGTAAGAGAAGTACAGCTGCCAAAAGAACTAGAAAGAGCAGTAATTGCTGTATTATATCTAAACAAATCAACAGGAATGCTTGTTATATCTGTACTATAAAAGATTTGACCAAAATTAGTTACTAAAGTATTATTATCAAATAAATTATCTGGTATTGTAGTGATTGATGTATTAGCAAAAACAGAGTATAAAGAAGTAGCTAGTGTGTTTTCATCAAATAACCCAGATGGAATTTCTGTTAATAAATTACAAAATTGAAAAGCTTGATTGAAAGAAGTAGCTATTGTGTTTTTATTAAACAGCCCAGATGGAATTTCTGTTAATGAAGTACAGCTATAAAAAACTAAATCAAAATCAGTCACTAAAGTATTTTCATCAAACAATCCAGATGGAATTTCTGTTAATGAAGTACAATTATAAAAAGCTTGACCAAAATCAGTCACTAAAGTATTATTATCAAACAAACCAGATGGTATTTCTGTTATATCTGTATTACTTAAAACATTGTTGAAAGTATTGACCTCTGTGTTATAATCAAATAATCCACTTGGAACTGAAGATAATGAGTAACATATTTTAAAAGTATCTTCAAAAGTATTAACTAAAGTATTGTATCTAAATAGGTCAATTGGAATTGCTGTTATATCTGTATTATAAAAGGTGTTTTTAAAACTAGAAGCTAAAGTATTATACTTAAATAAATCAGTTGGGATTGATGTTATATTTGAACCAGCAAAAGTAAAAAGAAAATCAGTAATCCCAGAACAATTATTAAACAGATTATCTGGAATGTTTGTTATTGGGCAATTATAAAACATATAAGAAACATCAGTAACCTTGCTTATATTTTTCCAACTTGCGTCAATATTAGATAAATTACTACAACTCTGAAACTTAACTGTTTTTAAATGTCTAGCGCTTAACATTTCTTTTAGTTCTTGTATTTGAGTATTAGAACTTAAATCAAAATACTCACAAGCACCTGTGATATGTATATCATAATCTCCTGCGTCTGCATAAGTATGAACTAAATTTCCATCATCATAA
>QNBK01000435.1 GCA_003644105.1 Spirochaetota bacterium
AATGACTCCACCGACTTCACTCGGCAGAGCACCTCTGGCATGACCTGGAACTTCCGAAGTAACGAGCTTTTGGCCTTTTTTAATAGGGCCAGTAACCTTACAAGGGACTCTGCCCTTCAAGGCTACAAATGGGTGAGTAGTATCGTCACCCGCATCTGAATTCATCTTAAATGCTGGATTAGTAGAAATTATACCAAATGCTGATTGGTCATTATCTACAGTAGATTCAGTTATTTCTTTCTCGCCACCAATAATAACCACGGTGCCTGATTCATAGTATTTATCTGCTTCATATCTCTCCGCTAAATCCGCATAGGTCGCTGATGTTGATTCGCCTTGGAATGTAGTGGCGTAGATATTAGCATATTTCAGAGAACCGGATCCCAAATTAATCGTATTATTGGTGGATGGAGTGATGTTCCCGCTATGGCTGTCTGCAGCATTTGATCTTAGGAATTCAGTAGAATCCAATCCATCCAGGGTATCAGCGTCTACATTCAGAGCATCAATATCTGCTTTAGTAGCTGTTAGTTTTACCCAGGAACCCCAAACCCCGGTGTGGCTATTCCTAACATAGCATTCTGTGGCGCCTGGGTTGTATCTGATAGCTATCTGTGCTCTGTCAGCAGTGGAGCTTACAGTAGCGTAGAATTGGGTTCGAATATGCCAATAGACGCCACCCGATGCCGGCGCGTTAGCGTGATTTGTTAATATGTATGGTTCCGAAGCCAAATCTGGATCTTGGTCAGTTGTTCCGTTCTGGAGGCCTCGAAATAATAGGCTATCATATCCATCTAAGAGATCAGCATCTAGGCCAGAAGCAGAACCATCTACGGTCTTAATAGCATCCAGGATCTCAGTTGCTGTTTGGTCAGCAGTAGCTGCTGTTTCTATTCCAGAAAGCTTGGTCTGTTCCGTGTCGCTAAACTCATTGGTGTCCGCATTAGATTCATACAGGGATTTAACACCTGCTGCGTCGACCCCTAGATTGGTTCTAGAGGTGGTAGCGCTGACCAAATCACCTAGATTATTAGATTCTAGTAAATATCTTCCATCATTATATTCTCTGTCGCCGACCTGATTATCTGCTGATGGGTTGTTGGTGACCGTTAGAGTCGCCACATTAACCGATGCAGAGATCTTATCAGTGGTAACTGCGCCGGAGCTTATATTGGTGGTGCTAATTTCATTAGCCGCATCAACTAGAAGATTTGTCGTTGCGCCAGGAACTGTGACTGCCCAACGGTCGGTTGCCTCATTGAAAAGTAAATTGACTGCGGAGGCGGTTCCTCTATCAATGGAGAAACCCGATTCCCCGGCTGATATACCCGATCCGGTTTCTCCGACGTTTAGGTCGATAATATTATCAGAGACTGATAGGTTAGAAGCATCAACAAAGATAGTGCTTCCTGGAGCAATTAATTGGCTGACAACAGTTAGAACATCAACAGTGTAAGATTGAGCAGAGTCAACATGTGCTGGCTTTATTGAACTACTAGTCAGTTCAGAGGTAGAAACGGAATTAGCTGCTATTTGAGTATCTGTAACCCCATCAGTAGCAATATGAACTGAAGTAATAGAATTAGCAGATATATTCGATCCAGAAATAGATAAATTTGCAGAACCTGAAATTTGATCCACATCCAGGGTTGCCAAACCTCCCTCAAAATAAAGAACCGCTTTTTCAGCTAAAAATAAGGTAGAGCCACTCAGGTATAGATCTTTCCATGGGTTTGAAAGAGACCCCAAATTCTGAGTACTTCCAGCAACAGGTATCAAATCCCCATTAGCATTAACATTGATCTTGGTAACACCTGATGGGTTATTAAGAAGGCTGAGAGCGGATGCAGTTATCTCTGAGGTGCCGACAGAATTAGCTGAGATTTTAGTTGCAGAGATTGCATTAGCTTCTATATTTGACCCGGAGATCTTGAAGTCGCCATCTATCCCACCGGTTAAGGTAATTGTGCTTACGCTTAGACGATCGGTGCTGATGTCAGAAACCGTTAGTGATGAAGCTATAACCTCGCCTGTGGATTTAACATTAAACTTTACAGTGCCGCCGGAATCCTCGCCGTGGATCAAATCGCCACCAGGCGCACCATCTCTTATCTGAACAGGTCCACGGGTGCCGTCGGTTGTAAACTCGGGAGAGGCTGAATTGTCGTAAGCCGATTGTAAGGAAACAGTAGCTGTCGTGAATGCCCCGCCGCCTGATCCACCGAATTTAGCGCTTTCGATGAATAGGTTATCGGAACTGCTAAGATCAGCCGTCGCTTGTTTAACGATTAAGAAGGATCTAGTTATTCCATCAATAAAGGCTGGGTTTCCGTTGTGCGAGCCTGTGATCGCATTATCATAAGCTGCCTGAAAGGAAGAATATTCATCTTGGCCATATTCAATTCGGGTGATATGCGGAGCAGCAATATAAATTATTCTTTGAACGGTCCAATATCCCGCAGTTACCGATGCCAAGGTGCCGGAGCCGTCATCATATTTACTTGGATCTATCGCCGTTGCTGGACTTCCCAGGATAAAGTCTCCGACACCGTCCTGATAACTATATCGGAAAGAAGCGGTAGATATTGTTGAGTCCTGAGTTAAATCCGGGTCGCCTTTATTAGAATGGAAATTGGTACCAAAGCGATAGGTAGTACCTGCGTCTTTGTTTAAATTTAGGTTAGCACCATTTGGACCGTAAATGTTACCTGAAATATTCAACGCCCCCAAT
>QNBK01000436.1 GCA_003644105.1 Spirochaetota bacterium
CAGATTCACCGAAGCGATCCGGCACGCCGCATCGCAGAACCGGAACCGGTTTGGTTTCGCAGATCGCTCCGCAAACAGATGCCCCAAGACCGCCGAACACGTTGTGCTCTTCGATGGTTACAATCGCGCCGGTTTCTTCCGCCGCTTTCACAACCAGCTCTTTATCGAGCGGTTTCACGGAGTGCATGTCGATCAGCCGCGCAGAAATGCCTTTGGCTTTGAGAGTCTCCACCGCTTCGCGAGCGAAGCGCATGGGAACGCCCGCACCGATCAATGTGACGTCGGAGCCATCGTTGACGACGGTTCCTTTGCCAATTTCAAACGGCAGGTCGTCGGCATAGTCCTGAGTGACGGCTTCGCGGGAAAGACGCAAATAAACGCCGCCGTCGTGTTCGAGCATGGCGCGAACCGCTTTTTTGGTGGTGGTGATGTCGGACGGAACCAGAACAACAATGTTCGGGAACGCCTGCATCACGGCCATATCTGCAATCGCCTGATGGGTCGCGCCGTCGGCAAAGTCGGAGAGTCCGGCGTAGCCGCCAGCCAGCTTAACGTTGAGTTCGCCGTAACCGACGAGACTGCGAACCGGGTCCGCCGCACGCGAGGCCAGCAAGAAGGCGAAGGTGGAGGCGACCGGAATCAGTCCCGCCGTGGCCATTCCAGCCGCCATGGCGACCATGTTGGCTTCGGCGATGCCGACATTGAAAAAGCGATCCGGATATTTGTCGCCGAAGAGCTTGGTCTGAGTGCTGCTCGAAACATCTGAATCGAGGGCGACGAGGTTCGGAAATTCATCCCCCAATTCACAGAGGGTTTCTCCAAAGACTAAACGCATGGGTTTGGCTTCGCTCATTATAAGGCTCCTTCCAGCTCAACCAGAGCATTCTCAAAATCTTCTTTGTTAATCGGTTTTCCGTGCCAGGCAGACTGCCCTTCCATAAAGGAAACGCCCTTGCCTTTAACGGTTTCAGCGATGATGACCGCCGTGCCGTCGATGGCATCCGCCTGAGCAAAAGCATCAACCAGCGAAGCGGTGTCGTGACCGTCGCAGTTAATAACCTTCAAACCAAACGCCTCGATTTTGCCCTGGAGATTTTCCATCGGCATCACTTCCTCTTTGGTTCCATCGAGCTGAACGTGATTGCGGTCGATAATGATCGTGAGGTTCTTCGGATTCCATTTGTTAATGGACATGAAGGCTTCCCAGTTCTGACCCTCGTCGAGTTCGCCGTCGCCGCAGAGGACGTAGGTCTTAAAGCTCTTCCCGTTCAGGTCGGCGGCGAGCGCCATCCCGAGGCCGACGGAGCAGCCAAACCCAAGCGGGCCGGAGGGCACTTCAACACCGGGGAGTTTCATCTTACAGGGATGTCCCTGCAATGGACTGCCGGTTTGACGCAACGTCATCAGCAGTTCGGGATCAAAGAATCCTTTGCGCGCCATCGTGGCGTAGAGCATCGGCGCGGCGTGGCCTTTGCTGAGCACGAAACGGTCGCGCTCTTCCCAGAGCGGCTCGTCGGGGCGAAGGTTCATGACGTGATCGTAGAGCACGGTCATAATTTCGGCGGAAGAAAAACTTCCGCCGGTATGACCGCTTCCGGCTTTATGGTTCATGCGCAACACCGTGATCCGCATTTCCTGCGCGGCGCGTTGCATTTTTTCAGTAGTAGACATATTTTATTTCTCCTTGATTTAAAACCAAACAAACAGAGCCTTGGTGACCACCCATGTCAGGGCGATCAGCGCAAAACAGGCACCAACAATACGGAAGAAGCCCGGCCAGTACCACGGAAGAGTTCGTTCGTGACGCAACTCGATATGGCTGTCTTCGCCAAAGAATTTATCTTTGGAATCTTCGTCGTAAAGGGCGCGCATTTTTTCGACATTCAATTGTTCTTCGCCCTCTTCAACGAGACCGGCATCGACCATTGCGGGCAAGCGGATGCCTGCATCCACTAGACGCTGTTCGGCGCCGACCGGTGTGTTGAGGATGACGTGGAAGCGTTTCACTTTGTCTTCGTCTTCTCGTTTACCGAGCAGTGTGCCGACAAACATCCCGATGAGTGCGAGACCGGTCGACCAGAAGACGGCCGGTTCGAAGGCGGGCTTAATGGCTTCAACAAAACCGAGGTCCTGTTTCGTCATAACCGTCACAATGACCGTTAAATAAGCGGAAATTCCGAACGTGAACGAAAGCCACATTCCGAGACGATTTGCGCGGCGCCAGATGACGGCGAAGTAAATCGGAATCCCGAGGAAGCACAACAGGTTGAAGGTCAGTTTAATGTACTGACTGATACTGGTGACATATTTCGTCGTGGCGGCAGCGATCAGGATTGAAAATACAGACCAGGCCCGCGCGGAGGTGAGATAATGCTTGAGCGATTTCTTCGGAGCAAGGATGCGGCGATAGAAGAAGTCGACGAACATCGCCGACGACGTGGTCGCGAAGGTATCCGCGCTCGACATCGCTGCGGCGAAGAAACTGGCAATCAGCAGACCGAGGAAGCCGAAGGGAAGAATCTGCTTCATGGTGATTCCCCACGCCAGTTCGGGGTCTGCGGCCATGCGTGCGCTCAGCTCCGGATTGATGACGGACAGCACGTTGGTGTTGTAAACGAGGAAGAGGATGCCGTAGATGGCAAAGACCAGCGTGATGATGCGTTTCCAAAGATGGCCCCAACCACACTGTGTAGCCGCTTTTTCGTTTTTGGAAATGGAGATCCA
>QNBK01000437.1 GCA_003644105.1 Spirochaetota bacterium
AACTGATCGTTACGGTTGTTCACATCGGGCACCGTAGAGAAGTTTACAGATAGTTAACCATAGGTTGCAGAGTATTTGTGTAAGCCGCAAAACTCTGAACTTAACCGTTATAACCTGAAAAAAAGGGTGATTACGAGGAAGTTCTACTGTCGAGCCCAACCTTAAGTGGGCGGCCCAGGCATCGGCCGGGTTTCCCGCAGCAATGCCTCTTTCCCGCCTGCCTTTTCCGGCTTCGTCTTCTTCGCCGGGACCGTCGGTGACATTTCCACTTCAATGTGCGCCTCCGGCGCCCTTCCTGGCTCTCTCTCGGCAAAGCCTGGTCGCTGCCCTCGCTCGTTTGTGAATCCCTGCCGCATTTGGATCTGTGAATATGCATCTTCACGTGCTAAGATGTACATGTGCTGATTAAATCCTTTAGCTGTAAATGTGATTGAGGTTATGTGAACAATCCTGTTTAAATCAACGGGAACATCCGTGTTACCGGTGAAAACCAAATATGCATTTTCATGCGCCTAAAAGGAGTTTAATGAAAAATCCAGAAGGCCTTTTACCGCCTCGGCGTCCGTGCCTCGACGAATAGGTTCAGAAGAAAACTTGAGACTAAGTTAGTGGAATAAATGAGGTATGAATTCTTGATATGAAACCATCAGGAAATCATTTTAATATGTGAATGCGGTAGAGTAGGTGAACAATGGCAACAGTAGTTATCGGCGATATCCACGGTAACTTGGTTCTGCTACAAAACTTGTTGGCGAAAATCAACCATATACTGACACAGGAGACTGCGGTTGTATTCTTAGGTGACTACATCGACGAAGGACCCGACAGCAGAGGAATAATCGAACGGCTTTTGCAATTTCGAGAACAACATGCTGGAAACGTGCACTTTCTCAAAGGCAATCATGAACAGTGGCTGCTGGAGTCACTTAAAAATCACACGAAACATTCCTGGATATTAAGTATGGGTGGCCTAGAAACGATTAAAAGCTACTCGCCAGAATTAGAACTGGAATTTAGAAACATAATGAAGCGGACAGGTCCTTCCCTGATAACTGACAAAATTCCACTTCCGTATGATCTTCTTTTGAATCAAATGCCAAGGGAACACTTAGCCTTTTTTGAATCGTTGGAGCTTTACCACCAGAACGAAGACTGCATATGTACGCACGCTGGGCTGTCCCGAGACTTCACCTCAGTTGAAAAGGAAACCGAGAGGTCACTGCTTTGGGGAGATGCTGAATTCCCTGAATACTACACTGGGACGAAGCTCGTCGTATTCGGTCACTTTTCGAAGAAAGCCCGACTCGTAAATGGAGTTCCCAAGCCACTGGTCACCAAGAATGCAATTTGTATAGATACTAGCGGGGAGAAAGTGCTGACAGCTCTTCAATTGCCTGAGAGACGAATAGCCCAATCAATGGAGGAATCCCCCCGCCAAGACGACAGGGGATCAGCAAACAAAAAATCGTAATTCTTGACTATGTAGATCATACTCTTAGACCAAGTCATGTCCATGAGTTGTGATTATGAGTGTCCTTCTCAAACCATTATGTTTATAATTCTCTTACAGTCTCTCATCTCTCTTTTGCGAATGCAGTTTTTTGAAAGTTGTGATAGTCTTAATATTGAACAGTAAATATCTGTTATCCAGCAAAAGTTGCACCAAGCCCTAAGGGCATGCAAAAAGTCGCATAACATCGGGACGAAATACAAACAATGTCTAATGAGATTCAAGATCTTCAAAACAAGCTCTTAGTGATTGATGAGATGAAACTGTCGCTTTCTATAGAACTCTTGGATGTGATCACTCAAGGACTTACAGTTAAACTAGAAGGATACCACGACTCGTATCATTCAAATACCTTTGGTAAAAGAATCCAAATAATTATCGAAGAGGGATTCCGAAATTTACTATTTGACTGTACCAAGTTTTTTGAGACAGATTTATCTTTCTTCGATCAGCTTGGATTTGTAGAAAAGTCTTTGCAAAATGTAGATGGTTGGTTCTCGATGTTTGGGTTCACTGGGAAAATGAGAGAGATTGTTGATTTGATGGGAATAACAAAAAGGATACATCATTTTGATAGCCAGAGTGAGGCCTATTGTTATTTACGAGAAAAGGAATTCCGAAAATAATTTTGCCAAATGAGACATCGAATATTAAATCTGTCCAAGTAAGCAATTTCCGACTATCAATAATTTTAGACTCGTTTCGGCCTCGGGAGATGTAACAACTCGAGGTATTTGAAACGGTGGTGTTTCTGAGTAAATAAATTCTATAAAATCAGTTGCTAGGGGAAGAGGTCTTCCGCTAAAATCGGAGATAATAAAGCTTCTCAATGTATAACGTATTGCTCCATCATACACGCGGAATGACAAAGACCACTCGGTTTTAAGTGTGTTATAATCGGAAGAGAAGAGACGGAGACGATAATTACAGCACCCATCTTGCAATGCAAGTGAGCTTAGTCGTTAAGCTTATTTCTTATTCCAGTAATTTTCTAAAAGTAGTTTTTGGTATCGTTTCCTGGTATTATACGGCCATCTGAAGCACCTCGTGTGCTTCAGATGTATTTCCTCAGGGGTTCTGGTAGGTTTCTTCGTTAAACTGATGTTAATCTGCTCCGGAGCAAAATGAGATTTTGCTCCTCCGGGGCTACGCCCAAATTCTGCTTTGTCATATCTTTTGCAAATGCAAATTGAGTAGTGATGTGAT
>QNBK01000438.1 GCA_003644105.1 Spirochaetota bacterium
TAAGCTGTATTGGTTTTTGCACCTCCGTTTGCAAACCCACCAAGAACATAGACTTCATCACCATTAATTACCATACTTTGCCCGTTGCGGGTTTGTGGCAATGAAGTAGTTGCAGTGAATACCGAAAGGGTGTTGTCAGCAAGGACTTTTGCATAATACACATTTGAACGTGCCGAAGTTGCCGTTGAATTATTTGAACCGCCTGCAACATAAATGTATCCATTACAATAAACTGCTGTATGCCCCCAAAGCGTTTCAGGTAAAGTAACCGAAGCTGTTTGCCATGTACCGATTGAACCATCTGTATTAATAGTGGCAAAGTAAATTTCATCATAAATACTTGTTCCGTCCTTTCCCCCCAATACATAAATGGTATTGGTCCCGATAACAACCGCATGATCCCTTAACCCCAGAGGCAAGGAATTTAAGGCAGTCCAACTGCTGATTCCACCCGACTGCAAAGTGGCCCGGTAAACCGAACTGGAATAAGTGAGGTCATTAAAGCCACCTACTACATAAACATAACGGTTGTTCCATGTTGCTGCTTTGTGCCCTTCAAGGGTTTGGGGCAAAACAGTGGTAGTTAACCAGTTGTTTACATTATCGGCTTGGTATGGCAAATAAATGTTATCACCGCTGACTAATAAATCATTGTACACGCCTTTGTGAAAATCGGCATTGAGGGTTTGTGTAAACGATACCTGGGCCGAAATGTTTGTTGAGCCAAGGATCAAAAGGGAGATAAATCCCATCAGTATTCTTTTTGAATACTTTTTTGCATTTTTCTGTAAATAGTTTTTCATGATGTTTTGTTTTTGTATCCCCTAAAAATTTTTGGTGGAGGAGAATAGTTGTTAAATATGTTTATTAAGAAAATCTGTTATAATCTTTTTTCGTTTTTCCGATACTGGGAGCAATGTGCCATCGTTTAACTCTATATCGCTTTCGGCTTTTTCGATAACCTTTGATATGAAATGGACATTGATAATGTGGTCTGTGTGAATTCGTAGGAATGGCAGTTCTTTGATTTGTTGCTCAATATTCTCAATAGTTTCATTGATCTCAATTGCATTTTTATTTGCAAGAAAAGCCAATGTTTTTTCATTTTTAGCTTTAAAACGTATTATTTCATTAGCCTGAAAAAAACTGATATTGTCCCCTGATTGGATTTTTACTTTTTGTTTCTCCTCATATCTTTTTATAATTTCCTGAAACAAAGAATTCTTGCTTAGTGAAATTTCATCCATATCGGAACTGAAGCGGATATGTTTTTTGTTCGCAAAGAGAAACTTTTTAAGTTCTGGTTGTATCCCACTATCATTTATGATGATGATTTTGTCCACAGGGTTTATTGTTTTATAAAACTCACCACTAAATTAATATGGGAATATATTTATTGGTGTGGTGAATTATTATTTGCTGGGGATGGATTATTATTTGGGAAGGAAGTGTTATGAAATAGGATAGTAGTGGCCGCAGTTAATGTTGATATTGGTCAATTAGCATGATCGGGTTGCCAAAAAGTCAGTTACATGTTTTCGAAAAATTTAAAAAGTTGTTCTTTTTTTCTTGTGGAAACCGGTACGATGGATTCATCAATCATAACAAGATGACCTCCTTCCATTTTGTCATATCTTGAAATATGGTCGAGGTTAACGAGGTGGGACTGGTGGGTTCTGTAAAAACCCGAATGTTTTAATAATTCAGCATATTCTTTAAGCGTTTTTGAAACAAGGAGTTTTTCCCCATTTTTAAGGTAAAAGGTTGTGTAATTGACATCTGCTTCGCAACGGATAATATCTTCGATGCTAATTATATGGATGCTTTCGGCAGTCCTCAATACTATCTTTTTGATTCTATCAAGGTTAGATAAAAATGCAGAAAACTTAATTTCTGTCTCTTCTTTGTTAATTGTTTCGGCCGCTTTTTCTATTGCACCAATGAGTTCCCCGGCAGTTACAGGTTTTAAGATATAATCGAGGGCACTGAATTTAAAAGCCTTAATCGCATGTTCTTCATGGGCAGTTATGAAAATGATTTTAAACCGGATTTTATCAAATTTCTTTAGAATATCGAAGCCGGTCCCATCAGGAAGGTTTATATCCAGCAAAACCAAATCAGGTTTTTTTTTAAGAATAATATCATAACCCGATTGTACATCTTTTGCTTCACCAACCACAGAAATATCAATAGGGCAAAGTGCCAGGATATTAATTATGGTATCCCTGGCTTTAGGTTCATCGTCAATTACTACTATTGATGTCATGGGTTTTAGGGTTGGACGTTAAGAGTTATGCGTTAAAATTGTTTAGAGTTCAAAGTTAAGGAAAATTTGTATTATGGATTTTCACATCAATACTCCGGTAAAAAAAATATCTACTTATTGAATCCCGGTTTTTTTTTGTATAAAACAAACTTAGATGTTCTTTTATGTCTTTTATGGTTCAAAATTTAACGAACTATTGAAAACGGGATTTCAACTATAATTTTTGTTCCAATTGGCCTGCCGGCTTTATCTTGCAAATCAGTAATATATAGTACAAATTTTTTCTTGAATTTTTTTCTGAATACCCCAAGCCGTTCTTTTGTAATGGCCATTGCAATTGATTTGTGTTTCTTGCCCTTTTCTATTTCCGATGCTTTTGCCCTGCCTACACCATCATCTTCAACAGTTAATAAAATACAATTGTCTTTTTTTTGAAAAGCAACATGAATA
>QNBK01000439.1 GCA_003644105.1 Spirochaetota bacterium
ATACCGAAAGGACGAAGAAATGGCTGAAGCTGCCGCTGCCGGAGTATCCCGGGGAAGAATAAATCAATCTCTCAGAGTTACCTCCCGGGATTATGCACACCCTTACCGCCCCTTCCCCCTTGGCCTTATTAACTGTATAGGTACCGGATTTGAGAAACTGGGCGTTTCACGCCCACTTCAAACTGAATTAATTATACGAAATGCCGCCGGAGCTGCAGGGGTGGATTCAGATGCTGTCTGGGTAAGCAACGATTACCGGGAGGGCTTGGAAGTACTGGTTGAGTCCATTAATTCTGAGGCCCGGCTGAATACCGTAGGAAAGATGATTACCCGGGGACGTCTTACCTCAGC
The DNA here is from genome assembly GCA_003644105.1 of Spirochaetota bacterium. Classification (GTDB taxonomy): domain Bacteria; phylum Spirochaetota; class Spirochaetia; order DSM-2461; family DSM-2461; genus UBA2779. The sequence goes on from QNBK01000439.1 coordinate 352, forward strand.
TTTAAAAACCCGTTTCAATGCAGAAGCTCTGATAAATGCCGAACCGGGTCTTCTTGAAACACCTCTTTCGTCGCCGATAATAATTACCGGATTACAGCGTACCGGTACCACTCTACTTCACCGTCTGATAGCCGCAGATCGTCGGTTCCGTTCTCTTTCTTCCTGGGAAGTTCTCGACCCGCTGCCTCCGAGGAAAAATCCCGGGGTAGATTCACGAATGAAAACAGCACGCCGGACTGAGAAAGCTGCGTCCTGGATGTCACCGGATTTTTTTGCTGTACACCCTATCGATTATCAGGCACCTGAGGAAGATGTTCTTCTTCTTGATAATAGTTTTCGCAGCACTGTTGCCGAGGCTATCCTCAGGGTACCAGGCTATTCAAGCTGGCTGGAGAGTGTTGATTCTGAACCGGCATACAGGTTTATGCGGAAATTACTTTTACTCTTTCAGTCAACCGAGTCTCGCCCTTTCTGGATACTGAAGACTCCCCACCATCTGGAATATCTTGATGTTCTTCTTTCGGTGTTTCCCGAAGCCCGGGTTATTCAAGGGCACAGAGACCCTTCAAAAACCCTGGGCAGTTTTCTAAGTATGGTATCTCATGGACATGGAATGTTTTCCGATTCCCCGGACCCCCTGGAGATAGGACAGCATTGGATGCGCAAATGCCTGAGGATGACTGAGAGGGGTATGGCTTACCGAAACCGACTTACCATGGAGGCGGAATCCCGGCAATTCCTGGATGTTCAGTTCTCTGATCTGGTTACCGATCCACTATCGGTACTTGAAGATATCTACCATTTTATCGGTTTGGATTTCGATACGGAAGCTGAAACTTCGGCACGGAAATTTATAGAAGGTAATGACCGGTATCGATATGGACGTCATGATTACCATCTTTCAGATTTCGGTTTTACTACGCCGGGTATACGTGATGCCTTCAGCAAATATCGGTGGAAATACAAAGTACCTGATGAGGATTGAAAATGAGTGTTCAACAGCAGAAATATGATTCAAACAGCGGAGCCGTCTGGGCGGGATTGCGGGATTTGAACGATCGAACTGATCCTCCGTATGACGAGTTGCGATCCGATGACCGGCTGGATGGACGGACGGTTCTTATTACAGGAGCCACTTCGGGTCTGGGTTTTGCTGTAGCAAAAAATCTGGCGGCCCGGGGAGCTCGTTTATTACTTGTCTCCCGCAGGGAAGCAGTAAAAGAATTGGAAGCAGTTCGATCTGCCTGTCAGGGTGTCGGCGCTTCGGTGAAAATGCTGAGAGCCGATATGAGAGATTTTAGCAGTATTCGAACTCTTGCCGCCGGTCTGGCAGATGCCGGTGAGCGCATTGATGTGACAATATCCAATGCCGCAGTTGTACCTTCATCTGCTCGCGAAACCATAGATGGTTATGAAGAAATGCTGCAGGTGAACGCTCTTTCTCCTGCACTGCTGCTAACAGAACTGTTGAATAATGGAGTGATTCCCAATAACACATATGCAGGAAATGGGTTGGACTGTAACAAGGGACTGCTGCCTCGAATTGTTGTTATAGCCTCAGAGGCCCATCGTGCGGCCTCAACTCTTAATCTGGACACTCTGAATACCATCGAACCTTACCGGATGGCAGAAAGCACCCCTCGTTATGGTTGGACGAAACTTCTTCTCTTGAGCTTTACCCGGGAATTAGCACGTCGGCTTTCGGTGGATTCAGTTGATATCAGTGTTCACGCTCTTTGCCCCGGGCCTGTTGCATCGAACATTGCCCGGGAGACTCCGGCGATCGCCCGGCCCTTATTAAACTTGTTCTTTCGCGTTTTCTTCCAATCTCCTGAAAATGCAGCATATCCGGTTGTGTATCTCGCAGCCTCGAATCGGATTGAGGGGCAAACCGGATTTTATCAGTTTCTGATGCGTAAGCGACCACCTTCGAATCTAGCCGAAAATATTAATAGCGGGATGGCCGTGTGGAATGCTTTTGAGGAGATATTCCGGAACTGAAACCGGGTGCGTACTTGATAATCCGGTAACCCCGGCCTATTCTGTTGGATATGCAGAAAGAGAACCGGCTTGAACGTCTTATCTTTTCTCTTTATATCAGTTTCGCTCTGATTTTTATCATTCTGTATATTCCCCTGCACCCTTATCCTTTCAGTTATCTTATCAAGTGTGTTCCGGTTGCATCTCTGTTGATATTCACCCTGATTGTCAAAAGGGGCCCGGTGAGAATCTTTCTGGCATCCGGACTTTTCTTTTTTCTGGTCGGTGATGTGCTTCTCGATCTGGACTATTCCCGTTTTTTCATCTTCGGCCTGGGCTGCTTCTTTCTGGCCCATATCTTCTACACTGTTCTTTTCTTCAGAGA
>QNBK01000440.1 GCA_003644105.1 Spirochaetota bacterium
TCACCTCCCAGGAGAGGCGGTGTTCAGGTGCTTGAAACCAAGCGTACCGGTGGGAAAGCCGGTGTTGTTGCCGGCCGTCGTGTAGATGGCGGTTTCAACAGACGTGATGGAGGCCGTGCCGGGAATATGGGCGGACGCCGAGGAGGACCTCCCGGACGTTCATACGAAGGTGGACGAGCTGGAGCACCCGGCAGATCCGGAGGGTACAACCGTGGACCCGGAGCTCCCGGCGGTAGATCCGGTGAGTACAACCGTCCGGGGAGTACCGGCCGTTCCGGAGGCTACAACCGAGGCCCCAGTGGTTCTGGCAGGTCCGGAGGCTACAATAGTGGTCCTGGCAGATCCGGCGGACGCACAGGAGGCGGTAGAGCCGGTAGCGGACGTTCAGGCGGTAGACCAGGCAGTAGATCCGGTGGTAGGTCCGGTGGTTTCAACGGCCCTTCAAGCCCACCACCGGCAAGTCGAAGCAAGAAATTCTATAAGGCCAAGAAAACATACGATAAACATAGAGAAGAGCAGGAGAAGCTCTACCATTATTCACGTAAGAAACAGGTGATTCAGGCCAATCCTGTTCCCAAAGAAATTGACATCATGGAAGTGATTACAGTTTCAGAGCTGGCCAGAAAGATGAACCTGAAAGCTTCAGATCTGATTTCCAAGCTTATGGGAATGGGAATGATGGTTACCATCAATCAGCAGATTGATGCGGAAACTGCCACAATCCTGGCAAGCGATTATGACTGTAAGGTAAAAATTGTCAGTCTTTACGATGAAACGATCATTGAATCTGCCAGTGATGAGGAAGATGATCTTGTTCACAGACCTCCGATAGTTACCGTAATGGGGCATGTCGACCATGGTAAAACCAAACTCCTCGATGCCATTCGTAATGCTGATGTTGTATCTGGTGAGCATGGTGGGATTACCCAGCACATCGGTGCTTATATGGTTCACACACCAAAAGGAAGTATTACGTTTCTGGATACTCCCGGGCATTCCGCATTTACCATGATGCGTGCCCGTGGAGCCAAGGTAACCGACCTTGTAGTCCTTGTGGTTGCTGCAAATGACGGTGTGATGCCCCAGACGATTGAGGCTATTCAGCATGCCAAGGCGGCAGAATCACCGATTATCGTTGCTATCAACAAGATGGACCTTCCCGAGGCCAATCCCGACAAGGTGAAACAGCAGCTTTCTGAGTACGATCTGATGCCCGAGGACTGGGGCGGTTCTACTCAGTTTGTAGAGTTATCCGCGCTGAAGAATGAAGGAATTGAAAATCTTATTGATATTCTGATTCTTGAATCCGAGATGCTGGAACTGAAGGCAAACTGGAACCGGCATGCTGAAGGTAAGGTTATTGAATCCAAGGTAGACCAGGGTAGAGGCATCGTTTCGACTGTCCTGATTGAAAAAGGGACTCTGAAAATCGGAGATGCATTTGTTGCCGGTATCTTTCACGGTAAAGTCCGGGCGATGTTCAACGACAAGGGAGAAAGTATTAAAGAAGCTACCCCTTCAATGCCAATAGAAATATTGGGCTTTTCCGGTGTCCCTGATGCAGGAGATCCATTCCAGGTTACTGAAAATGAACGGGAAGCCCGTCAATTCGGAAGTAAGCGTCAGGATCTCAAGAAGATGGAAACTGCCAGAAATGTTAAAAAAATAACTTTGGATAACCTCTATGACTCCATTCAGGACGGTGAAGTTCAGGAGTTGAAGGTTATCATCAAAGGTGATGTTCATGGTTCTGTTGAGGCTTTACAGGCCACTCTTGAAAATCTGAGTACAAAAGAAATCCGTCTTGTATGTATACGGGCGGCAGCTGGTGCCATTATTGAAGATGATGTGAATCTTGCAGCAGCCTCTGATGCCATTATTATAGGTTTCCATGTCAGGCCAACGGCAAAAGCTCAGACCATTGCCAACCGTGAAAAGGTTGAAATCCGAAAATATACCGTTATCTATGATGCGGTTGAGGATGTTAAATCCGCTATGGAAGGCATGCTGGCACCGGATTTTGAAGAGCTTACAGTCGGCCAGGTTGAAGTTCGAGAAACCTTTAAAGTTCCTAAAATCGGAACTATTGCAGGTTGTATGGTAACTTCCGGCCGCATAACGCGGAAAAGTCAAATTCACCTGATCCATGAAGGTGTGGAAGTTCACACAGGCGGTCTGGTTTCACTTAAGCGTTTCAAAGAAGATGCCAAGGAAGTTAAAGAAGGTTTTGAATGCGGTATCGGACTTGAGAACTACTCGGATATCCAGGTTGGAGATATCCTTGAGGTGTTTGAGATGAAAGAAGTTGCCAAGAAGCTTGGAGTTCCTGCCAACGATGAATGAAATCCGACTGAAACGGGTGGAAAGCCTGATTCGGGACAAGGTGAGTTCTCTGATTATGATGGGGGAGGTTAAAGACCCCCGGGTAGACAGTACGATAACCCTTACCCGGGTAAAAGCGGCCGGAGATCTGGCCTCAGCCCGGGTCTGGGTTAGTTCTTTCGGCGGTGAAGAAGCAACTCAAAGAGCCGTGAAGGGACTGAACAATGCCGCAGGATTCATTCAATCGAGGTTGGGAAAAGAAATCCACATGAGGAACACACCGAAGCTCTACTTTTCTGCTGATAATTCAATCCGAGAAGGTCTGATGGTAAATCAACTGATAGATGAAGTTGTTTCAAGTACTTCTCATGAAGATGACGGGGTGAATTAA
>QNBK01000441.1 GCA_003644105.1 Spirochaetota bacterium
CCAGGGTGGAAATCAGCACTGCAACTAGAATAATAGTCCAGGGATGCTCCACGCTGAATCGAACAAGAAAAGCGGGTTTAAGACGATTCATGAAGCGAAGAATAATGCAAAAGATTCTTTTTTTCTACTATCAACTGTCAGGGGGATGGGAAAACTAAACCGGTTCTTTTCAGTAGAGAAATAAATTACAATTAAAATACCCTGAATACCAAGGAATACGGCTGTGGTCAGTTCTTCGCAATTTGAAAAAATACCGACAATGATATTTAAGAAATCCCGGGATGGATTTCTCTATGCAGCTGCTGAAGCAGCAGTAATAATCCGGAAAAAACAGTTTGCCCCGGAGTCCTGCAAGGTGGCTTTCGGCACTGGGCCTGCCTATTACAGTTTTTACGATGAATTATTGAGACTTCATAGGGATGAAAGCTTGAGTTTCAGCAACGTTGAGTTGTATCTACTTGCTGAGTACTATCCTCTCTCTCCGAATTCCATGCAGAGCTCTGCACGGTTTCTCAGAGATTTCCTTATCAATCATATTGATATTCCCGAATCTGGAGTCCACCTCTTTGACTGTTCTGTTGAAGAGAATAAGCTGGAGTCCTTTTGCCGGAATTATGAAGAGAGCGTCATTGAAGGAGGCGGGCTGGACTTTGTTCTCTCCGGTATCGGAAACCGTGGGCATGTCGGCTTTAATGCTCCGGGATCTTCTGCGGGTTCGCTGACACGAATTGTAACACTGGATCGGTCCACAATCACTTCTGCAGCCGGGGAGTTCTTTGGTGAATCCAACGTTCCTGTAAAAGGATTCACCCTGGGTCTTGGAACCATAATGAATGTTGGGAAGCTGTTTTTTGCTGCATGGGGTGAAAGCAGTGCAGGTATTATCAGTAAAATAGTTGAAGAACCCATCTCAGATCAGATCCCGGCAAGTCTGTTTCAGAGACATCCGGATGTCTGCTTCCTGCTGGATGAATCGTCAGCAGCTGAATTAACAAGGCTGAGAACACCATGGTTTGTGGATACCCCGGAATGGGACAACCCGATGATTCGGAAAGCTGTAGTCTGGCTGTGCCGGAAGGTGAATAAACCGATTCTCAAGCTGACCGATCGGGACTATAACGATCATCATATGAACAGCCTGCTCACAGTTCTCGGTTCAGCATATGAGGTGAATATCAAGGTTTTCAACGAGTTGCAGCATACTATTACCGGGTGGCCCGGGGGAAAGCCCGACGCTGATGATACAAACAGACCTGAACGGGCGGAACCTGCACGAAAGCGGGTTGTTATTTTCAGCCCTCATCCTGACGATGATGTGATATCCATGGGGGGAACCTTTATCCGGCTGGCGGATCAGGGTCATGAAGTACATATCGCCTATCAAACCTCGGGAAGTATTGCCGTATTTGATGAGGATGTAATTCAGCATATGGATTTCTTTCAGGAGCTTCATCGGGGGCTCGGCCAGGATGGATCTGAAACCATGAAGTTGTTTGACAGAGTTCGGGATGATATCGTTAAGAAGAAATCCGGTGTGGTTGATTCCCGTGAGCTCAGCTCTATTAAAATGTATATCCGTAGAAGTGAGGCCAGGGCCAGCTGCCGTCTTATCGGCATCCCGGAGGAGAGAATCCATTTCCTGGATATGCCCTTTTACGATACCGGTCTTGTCAGAAAAAGCCCGCTGGAACCTGCAGATATAAATCTTGTCAGCTCCTTGCTGGAATCTGTTAAACCTCATCAGATTTATGCTGCCGGAGACTTGAACGACCCTCATGGAACTCATAGAACCTGTCTTGATGCGGTATTTATGTCAATAGTACAGTTGCAGGACGCTGCGTGGTTGGATAACTGCCGTATATGGCTCTACCGTGGTGCATGGCAGGAATGGCCGGTTAATGAGATTGACATGGTGGTTCCCATGAGCCCCGATGAATTGACCAGAAAAATAAAGGCCATTTTCAAACACCAGTCTCAGAAAGATTCAGCTCTGTTTCCGGGATCGGACAGACGGGAGTTCTGGCAGCGTGCCGAGGCAAGAAATCGGGAACTGGCGGCTCTCTATAATCAGCTGGGCCTCGCTGAATATGAGGCTATGGAGGGATTTAAGCGAATCCTGCTGTCAGAACTGAAAAAATACTGACAAAATAGACCGATTACCGTGTATGATATCTGAAATCCACTGAAGGATATTTTTCTGGAGGAATTCTTATGAACATTCAAATCAATCGTTTAACTGCGGCTGTCCTGCTAATGCTGGGCATTACAGGTTTCGTCTTTGCCAATGGAGATGCTGAAAATGCTCAATTCCCGGCAAAAAACATCACCTACATTGTTCCCTTTAATCCCGGCGGACAGTCGGATATCACTGCTCAGTATCAGAAAGAGATGCTGGAAGCAGCCCTGGGTGTTAACGTTGTTATTAAAAATATCTCCGGCGCCGGCGGTGCTGTGGGTTGGTCCACCCTTGCCAGTTCAGCTCCTGACGGGTATACCCTTTGCGGCAATAACCTTCCCCATATCATTGCCCAGCCTCTGGTAAAAGACAATCCCGGATACCAGACAGAACAGCTTGAACCCCTCTACATGTTCCAGACCACTCCTATCGGACTTACCGTTCTCAAAGACAGCCGCTGGAACAACCTTGAAGAGTTCATCTCCTATGCAAAGGCCCATCCGGGTGAGATTACAGTCGGCGGTTCCGG
>QNBK01000442.1 GCA_003644105.1 Spirochaetota bacterium
CTGCTCATCTCCGGCTTTTTCATTTCCTGGTTCCACGGTTCCGGTTTTTGTAAAACAGAGCTCCAAACCTGTCTACGGCTTTTCCCAATCCTCCTTCGTACTCTTTGGAGATGGTTTTCATCAGATCCGGGATGGGAAGGGACTGAGGACATTTTCCCAGGCAGACTCCGCAGGATGTGCACTTGGATGCCAGACCGCTATTACCGGACATCACCCCGCCGACAGTCGACAGGTAAAACAACTTCTGAGGGAGGGTGTGGCGGATGGTTTTCCATTCATTGTACCAGTCGAAGACTTCCGGGATGGAAACCCCGAAGGGGCAGGGCAGGCAGTAACGGCATCCGGTACAACCCACGGCTCCGGCTGCCTTGTAGGCATCTCTCACCCTTTCGACGAGCTTCACTTCGTCTTCCCCGAGCATACCCGGTTCCGCTTCCCCGGCCAGGGCCAGGGTTTCATCCATGTGGGATTTTTTCGAGAGGCCCGAGAGCAGTACTGTGACTTCCGGGTGATTCCACACCCAGCTCAGGGCCCAGGCCGCCGGGGACTTCTCCGGCCGTTCCTTCCATATCTTCATGGCCTTTTCAGGTATCTTTGCGGCCAGTTTACCGCCCCTCAGAGGCTCCATGATCACCACCCCCAGGCCTTTTTCTGCGGCGTATTTCAATCCGGCAGTTCCTGCCTGACGGCGCTCATCCAGCAGGTTGTACTGGATCTGGCAGAAATCCCAATCCCGGGCATCCACTACCCGGGAGAAGTCTTCCGGTGTTCCATGCCAGGAGAAACCGGTCTGCAGAACTTTTCCGGATTGTTTCGCCACATCCAGGAATTCAAGGATTTCCCGATTCGTCAGGGAGTCCCATGAACCGCCTGTAAGGTTGTGAACCAGGTAGTAATCGATATAATTGCTGCGGAGTCTTTTCAGCTGGTTCTCCAGCATCTTCTCCATTTCTTTTCTGGTACGGGTTTGCCAGTGGGGGAGTTTGGTGGCAATGGCCACTTCTTTACGGCGGCCGTTTTCCTCGAGAAAACGCCCTATATAGGGTTCCGATTGGCCGGCCATATAAGGATAGGCCGTATCAAGATAATTAACTCCACTATCAAGAGCTCGGGTCAGCATGAAATCTGATTGTTTTCGATCGATACGGCCGGCCCTGGTGGGGAGTCTCATTACGCCGAAGCCCAGTATGGATAAACGGCGATTGTCGCCGGGCATGGTCCGATATTGCATGGGGTGGAGATTAGCATGTTTGCAGGGTTTACGTCGCCATACTTCCGACTCAAATATATCATTGAAATTCAATGATAATTTTTGATGAGATTCAAATCATTCCGGATCTTTTTCCGGTCTACACACAGCGGGGCTGAAGTCGATCTTTTACTTTTTATCAATGGCCGGTGAATCGGTATAGAGTGCAAGCTGTCTGAAGCTCTCAATGCAACAAAAAATATCCAATCTGCCTTTAATAATTTCAAATTGGATAATCTCTATGTTGTCTAACCGGGAAGAGATAGCTTCACCCCCCTCCCGGCATTCCACAGTTTGCAGATACGGAACAACTGTTTCATAATCAATATCAATATGAGTGAAAACAACCCGAAGCCTGATGCCCTGATTGTGGGTCATGGGAACATGGATCTGGACTGCCTGGGTTCCCTGGTTCTGGCCGGGGCATTATTTCCCGATCACAAGCCGGTACGCAGCCGTCTGGCGCATCCGGCGGTGAAGGAAGCTTTGACGGTTTTTGCCTACGAACTGCCCCTCTTAAGTCTCAAGGATATCAAAGGAGCCGCACCCTCGAGCCTTATCGTGGTGGATACCAGAACCAAGAGCCGTATCCGTGAATTCCTGGATGCTTTCGGTGATGTTCCCGAGTCCATCACGATTTACGATCATCACCGGAATGAAGAGGCCGATATTCCCGGAGCCCGGCTGGTGAACAGTCTTCACGGGGCTGAATCCTCTTTCCTGGCCCTGATGTGCCGGGAGGCCGGAACAAAGCTCGGACCGGATGCGGCCACCATCGCTTTGGCAGGTATATATGCGGATACGGGAAATTTTACCCATAACACAACCACCCCCGGGGATTTTGAAGCGGTGAGCTGGCTCATGGAACGGGGTGCGTCGCTGAAAATGGTTCGCCGGTTCCTCCGCCCGCTGCGTGAGCCCTCCCAGGCCGATCTTTTTCACCGCATTCTGGGAAACCTTTCCTGGCGGCGTTTTCACGGCCATGTTGTTGCCCTCTCCCGGGTGGGACTGGAAGAGCAGACCGCCGGTGTCGCAGAAGTTGTCGACCGGGTGTTTGCTGATGAGCCGGTGGACGTTCTTATCGTTCTGGTGGATATCCGGGATAAGGGTAATCATCTTGTAATCGGACGCAGCCGTAAAGAACGGTTCAACCTGCTGGAAGTTCTGGCTACCCTGGGGGGGCATGGGCATATTGCCGCGGCTTCAGCTTTTATCAAGGACGACCGGGATGTGTGGAGTGAGCTTCTTCAACAGCTGGAGAGTGTTCCGGTGGATGCCATGACGGCGGTGGACCTGATGTCCGGAGATATTACTTCTTTAACTCCGGACAACTCTGTGATGGATGCTTCTATTCTCTTTGAGCAAACCGGTTTTTCCGGGGCCCCGGTACTTGATTCCGAGGGGAATCTGATGGGGATGTTTTCCCTCAGGGATGTGAGCAAGGCCCGTAAAGCC
>QNBK01000443.1 GCA_003644105.1 Spirochaetota bacterium
AACCAGCCGGTCCCGGTGATCGCTCTTGTGGATGTGGAAGTTGCCCCGAGGGGCGGCCTCACGGACATCCGTATCAGGATTAAGAAGTTTGGCCGCCTTTAATATCGTGTTCACTTTGCTGTCGGGAAGAACCTCATCACGGCCCAGCAGAAGGGTGCCCCTCATTCCACCGAAATCAGGCAGTACATCATCCCCGGATCCTGCAGCCTTGGCCAGAGCTTTATGCAGACGGCTCCATTCAAGAACCGCCCGTTTTTTATTTCCCTTGCCCGGTGTGCGGGAGAGGGCAAAGGATTCCCCGGCAATCCAGATCTGGCTGGTGGTGTCCTTGCCGCTCTTGGCAGCAGTATCACCCTTAGCACCTTTAACAGTTTTTGCCCCGGCAAACAGCCGTTTGGGTAAATCCGGATGAATCTGCGCCAGCCACTCCTTGCGCAGTGGTGAAACCGACCGGGCGTAAGTCCGACTGGTATGAACAATCTCACCGGCAACGATAAATTCAGGATTCTCCCGGAATAAAACTGACCCCGGATGAATCATAATCCGGTCCACCCCGACACTGCGGTAGTCAAAGCGGCCGTCCTTCACGCAGATAAAGGGCATCAGTCCCCGGGCACATGCCTTGATGAAATCGTCACTGGATCCCCCCTCGGCAATCGGTACTCCGCTCCGGGAGGTAATCTCTTCAAGCTGGTCAACAATCGCCAGAATCTCATCCAGTATCTTTTTATCCATGTAGTAGTGTTCTGCGAACTTCACCCGGTCTTTTGCATCCACATAGTCCCAGTACAGGTTCAGATAGGTGGCAAAATCCCCATGGTTCTGTGAACGAAAGGTATGATGGGCGTTTCTGGCCTCCATTTCCTCCCCCTGGGGAAGGAGGTAGGGGGCATTGTTGGACAGAAAGGCCGCCGCAATAATCACTTCCTTAATCACATCCGGGTATCGGAGCACCGCCTCCACAATCATACGGGCATGCCGGGGCATCAGAGGGTAGGGCACCATTCTCTTCCCGATATCTGTCAGCTCGTTATTCTCATCCAGGGCATCCAGCAGCTGCAGAGCCTCAACAGCCCCGTGAATCCCTTTGGGGTTCGGCGGACTGATAAAAGGAAAAGCCTCAAAATCACGAATCCCAATCTCCGCCATCCGCAGAACCACCTCGGCAAGGTCGGTGCGGTAAATCTCTTCCTGGGTGTATTCCGATCTTTTTTTAAAATCCACCTCGGGGTACAGCCGGTAGCAGATTCCCGCCTGTGTCCGGCCGGCTCGTCCCTTTCGCTGATTTGCCGAGGCCTGAGAAATCAGGGTTTCCACCAGAGAGCTGGTGTAGGTGCGGGGATTGTAGAAGTTCATCTTCGCCAGCCCCGTATCAATCACCGCTGTTATCCCGTCTATCGTTACGCTGGTTTCCGCCACATTTGTGGACACCACCACCTTGATTTTTCCCTCTTCAGCCGGGTCGAAAACCTTCTCCTGTTCTTCACTTCCCAGCCGGCCGTACAGAGGCATCACCTGCAGATCCCGCCTCACCAGACAGCCTGAAAGTTTTTCCACCGTGTCCTTAATCATCCGCTCACCGGTGCAGAAAATAAGGATATCGCCGCTCTCTTCTCCGGAATCCCCGCCGCGTACCAGCTTCTCCACAACCCCTGAAATCTTCCCGATTAAAACCTCTTCATTCCCCTCCACCGGCGGTGGGTCGTATAAGATATCCACCGGATACACCGGGGTATCAATCGTAACAATCGGACAGCCGTCAAAATAGTCGCTGAAAGCTTTCGGATTCAAAGTGGCCGAGGAGATTATAATCTTCAGCTCCGGCCGGTGGGGCAGAATATCCTTCACCAGCCCGAGAATAAAATCGATATTCAAGGTGCGTTCATGCGCCTCATCAATCATCAGTACACTGTATTTTGTGAGCCAGCGGTCGCCCTTCATCTCCTGAAGCAGCGTCCCGTCAGTTACAATCTTCAGCCTCGTCTCACTCCCGGTGATATCTTCAAAGCGCATCTTGTAACCAACAGTTCCGCCCACTTTGGAGCCCATCTGTTTCGCGATAAATCGGCAGACACTCACCGTTGCAATCCGCCGGGGCTGAGTTATCCCGATAACCCCTGAGTCGGCATAACCTGCCTCATGAAGTATCACCGGAAGCTGAGTCGTCTTCCCCGACCCCGTCGGACTTTCCACAACCACCACCTGGTGATTTTCCAATGCATCGAGAATACGCTGTTTCTGCGAGTAAACCGGCAGTTCTTTTGGATTCATAGCCATCACATAGTATGCTAGGCTAAAGAGAGAAGAATAACAATTGCAGGACTGGAAAAGCATGCGCCTTACAGAAACACAGCTGGAGACTATCAAGTCGACAATCACTGAAGTATTCGGTGAAAATACCTCGGTATATCTATTCGGTTCCCGAACCGATGACAATGCCCGAGGCGGTGATATCGATCTCCTGGTTGAATCCCCCCTTGATGCTGCACAAGCTCTGGAAAAGAAACTGAAAACCCAGGCCCGTCTCTGCATACGACTTGGAGATCAGAAAATTGATCTTATTACCACATCCTCTCATTTCAACGATTCAAGACCTGTAGTCAGGAAAGCCGTAAGTAAAGGAGTAAAACTGTGAAAGATAGAAATCAGTTGCTGGAAAACTTGAAGCTTGCCCATACTGAATGTGAAAAGCACAG
>QNBK01000444.1 GCA_003644105.1 Spirochaetota bacterium
TTGGCATCCAGATTACTTAAGGGTTCATCCATCAAAAGGATATCAGGCTTGATAACAATAGCTCTTGCCAGGGCAATTCTCTGTTGCTGACCTCCGGATAGCTTTGAGGGCTGACGGTCCTTGTACTCCCTCATCTGTACAAGATCCAGAACCTCGTTTACACGTTTTTGAATCTCTTCTTTTGATACTTTCCTGGCCTTCAGTCCATATGCGACATTGTTGAAAACCGACATATGGGGGAAAATGGCATAATTCTGAAAAACCATTCCGATGTTACGCCGATGAGCCGGAATGTCGTTAAGTATTTTATCCCTGAACCGAATAACCCCATCATCGATAGAATTAAAGCCCGCAATCATCCGGAGCAGAGTTGTTTTACCACATCCGGAGGGGCCTAGAAGGGTAAAGAACTCTCCTTCTTCAATCTCCAGGCTGATTCCATCAACGGCGTTGAAATTCCCGAATTTTTTTATTACTTCTTCAATATACAGGGGGTTCCCCATGATATTCTCCTGTTCAAATTTTGCAAAAAAATGGCATACCTCTACAATATCAAGGTATGCCACCATAACAGCTTGATAAAAAGCTATTTACCCATAATCAGATTTTTCCATCGCTGGAGTTTGGCATCTGTATTTTCAAGCAGTTCCAGACTGTAAGGACGGAAAACAGGGCTGTCATTCGGCGTCATGAAATCGGGAAGTTCCACGTCGTTTCTGACCGTTCTATTATTCAGTTCTCCCATTCTGGACTGAACATCTTTACTCAGAATGAAATCAACGAATTTCTGAGCATTCTCGGGATCCGGACCATTTTTAATAATGGCAATGGGGATGGGGAAGTTGATTGTACCATCTTCAGGGTAAACAATTTCCAGATCGGCACCCGAACGGTAATACCTCAGAGCACCTTCCTCATAAGTGATACCTACGGCATATTCACCATCGGAAACACCCTTGTATGTACCGGAGGAACTTCCGAGAAGTTTGCCGTCCAGATTTTCAACAAATGCTTTCTGCCAGGCCCAGCCCTGGTCATTGTTACCCCCCTTTACTGCAAGCTGGATGGTGAGTGCGGTGAAAGCGGAACCGGATTTTGTAGGATCGGCATGAGCAATTCTACCTTTGAATTCCGGTTTCAGAAGGTCGTCCCAGGTTTTAGGAGCATCTTCGGGAGCAACCAGTTTCGGATTGTAGATGATAACCATGGGAAACATGATACTGCCATGCCAGCGGTTCTGAGGATCCCGGCTCCAGGAGGATACATCATCCATATAAGGGTGCTCATAAGGCTGAAGGAGGTCGAGAATGCCCTGATACGTCGGTGCACCGCCGCCCCATAGAACATCGGCCTGGGGTGCTTCCTTCTCCGCTTTAATCCTGGCGGCAAGCTCTCCGGTACCGGCGCCGACAACATTGACATGGATTCCGGTCCGTTCCTGAAATTCTTTTATCAGGGGATCGGTCCAGCTGGCCGGATGTGAGTGGTAAAGAGTCAACTCTTTTGACACTTCTTTCTGACTCCCGTCCCCAGTGTCCTCAGCGTCCGCACCACCATTCGCAAATACGAATCCTGCAGCAACGAGCAGGACCATCAAAACAACAAGAATTCTTTTCATAAACATCTCCTCCACCGTTTATAGGTTTCCTTAATGGTGACTCATTCTAAATCCGGTAAATACAGCCCGCAACGTGACAGAATTGTAAAGATGTAGACATTTCAGCATTGCGATCCGGGAGTAGTCAAAGAGCTTACAACGTGTTAAAGAGGGAATATGATTTACAAGAAAGAACGAAATGAAACTGCTGCTTATATGAGGCGCCTTTACGATAAAGATCTCACCACCTGCTCAGGAGGCAACATCAGCTTCCGTCCAACTGAAGACAGAGTGCTGATTACCGCCTCTTCCATTGATAAAGCTTATTTAAGAGCCAAAGATATCGCGGTTCTCACCCTTGGGGGTGAGAATCTGACTCCTGCCTTGAAAACCAGTATTGAAACACAGATGCACCTTGCAATTTTCCGGAATCGGCCGGATGTACTGGCGATTGTTCATGCACACCCTCTTCATGCCAGCCTGTTTACCGCTTCACAGAAAAAAATCAAAACAGGCATACTGGCCGAAGCCCGTTTTATGCTGGGGGAACCGGTTTTAGCGCCATACGCCCTGATGGGAACCGATTCTCTGGCTGAAATTGTCGGTGGAACTTTCAAAGATAAATCCGTGAGTGTCGTACTCATGGAAAATCACGGTATCATTACTGTAGGCCGCAACCTTCATCAGGCCTATGACAGAATGGAAGTTCTGGAAGCTGCAGCGAGAATGACCATCCTGGGGGAACTTCTCGGTGATGTAAAATCACTATCCGATGAGCGAAGAGCTGCTATCGACGGAATGCACCAGTAATTAAAAGTATCCCATCCAGGGTCTGTTTCCAAGCCGACAGAGAGTCTGATTAGCCCTTCAGAGATATCAGATTTTGCCAGATGAGTCATGGGCGCCGGATGCTGAACCAGTGTTTCCGCATCCCTCAGGCTGACGGCATTTCGGCAGAGCTTTACGATGTTGATTGCTTTTTCTGATAGTTGAATATACACATATACTGTGTTATCCTTATTATGTGTAGAAGAAAAGCGTGAGGGTGTCTTTATGTCAAATATTACAATGACTCTGGGTGATGACGTAATAAAGAAA
>QNBK01000445.1 GCA_003644105.1 Spirochaetota bacterium
AATCCACCAGCAGATGCCACACCCGGGGATCCGAACTCTGACATTGTTAATAAAAATGGTCATGAAGGATTCCAAATGTCATTCGGCACCAAGTGTACAACCTGTCATAAGGTTGTTCATGGTAGTGACTTTCCGTCTCAACCGCTCAGCGGTGGCGGCTTGACCCGTTAACTTGAGGAGGCTAAAAATGAAGCAACGCCATTACTGGCTGCTTGCATTGCTATCTGTCCTGACCTTTATGATGACCACCACCCTTGTATGTGCTGAAGATTTAACAAAAGGGCATGTCGAGGTTGGCATCAGTGGTATGGATGTTGATGACAATCCTGCACGCGTCAATGAATATGTACAATCATCTGATGAGGATCAACCTAACGTTAACCCCGCTCTCGACCTGAAGGTCGAACATATCGGTGAAGATGTCTCCGCTGAGGTCGAGCTAGACTATGATGGTTCCGACAGCTACGATATGTCATTCGGTGCCGATATCAAGAGAATCCTCCGCTTCAAATTAGATTACCAGAAGTTGAAGCACTGGAAAGATCATGAAACCTTGGATCAAATGGGAGCAACCGCACGCGATGACATTGGCGGTTCGCAACCAAATGTGACAACCGATAAGATCTATGCGGATCTTATTGAAGCAACCGGAAATGATGCAGTGACCGTTGGTGGTGCAAATCTGATTGATCCCGTTACCGGAGCTCTTGCTTATGATCCGGAAGAAGCCTGGGAACAGGAAATCAGCAACGACTACATTGTGACCCGTAAAGAACTAAAAAGTGAAGTTGACCTGGCCATTCCCGAACTGCCAAATATTGTTTTCCACGCCGGTTTGCGAATTGAAACTCGTGAAGGGATGGAGCAGTCAGTCAGTTTGTCTAAATGTGGTGGCTGTCACGTCAGCGCAGCAGGCAAAGACATTGATGAGCGCACCGAAGAATACACGATGGGTGCGACCGGTAAATTTGGTAAAGTTACGGTGGACTATGAGTACATGACCCGTGATTTCAGTGAACAAGCTGATGCTCCATCACGCTGGTATATGAACCCAGCACCTGATGCAGGTGGTTTAGTTAAAGCAAGCAGTTTGCTATACGATACTGATAAGTTTGACTATGCCAGAACACCCGATTCAGAAAAAGACTCCCATATGATCAATGCACGAGTCGACTTCACCAGTAAAACTATCCTTTCAGGTAGTTTTGTGAATGCTGATATTGAAAGTACAAAAACTGATGAACCGGGTATATATGAACTGGATGATACAACTCTCGACAGTGAATATACCGGTTACAATGGTAAGTTGGCGACCGCTATCGGGCCAGTGCGACTCTCTTTGCGCGGTGGCTACTATGAAATTGACGGCGCTGAGTATACCGTCACTTATGACAAGCGGGATGATCCACCAGATTTCGGACGTCCCCAGACACACGAGATGGATAATGAGCAGGAGTATGTTTCTGCAGAATCCCGTGAAGTAACCGAATTTGGTATTGATGCAGTTTACCGCCTCACCAAAGCAACGACACTGCGCCTTGGCTATGAGTATGAAAAGATCGAACGAGATGAAGATGAACTGGGTGAGACAGAAACCAACACCTTAAAAGCTTCGATCAAAACCCGTTTTGGCAAAACTCTGTCCGGCCGTGTCAGCTATGAATTTCAGGACATTGATGAACCTTTCGTTGCACACAATGCAACCGGTATTGCACAAGATAATCCTGATGACTACGACTCTAGCTCCGGTCTGGCCGCTCTCGATGCCGCTCAATTCCAAGGAATTGATGGCAATGATAACTGGGTTTACTACTGGAACTCCGTCTACCCCTCACGTGGCTTTGATGCAACTAATCAACCGGATGTCGTTCATGAGGGCAAGTTGAGTACCACCTGGGCCCCGCAAACCAATATGGCAGCAACATTTTATGTGCGTGGCCGCTATGAAGAAAATGACGATGTTCACTATGAGCAAAGCACCATCGTCCCTGGGGTAAGTCTCTGGTTTGCTCCGTCAGATAAGCTGAACTTGACTGCATCCTATATGTACAGTTATCAGAATACCGAAAACCGGGCCTGTGTCGGCTGGTACCATGGCTGAGCGAACGCAGTTGCGTCGACCCAGTTTGGGTCGGTATGTAGAGATGCCGAGTACAAGTCAAATGTTCACACTTTAGCTTTAACTGCTGATTTACAAGCAACCGAAAAACTTTCATTGAATGCTGGTTGCACATACAACATGGCAGATGATGACTGGAAATGGACTTTTAAAGAGAGAGCAAGAGTCATGGCGAAAAACACCGATACTCCTCTTGCTGACAATCCAGGAAGCCCTGGAGGAATGTATGCTGCTCAAAATTACGATAACTACGAATTGAACAACAAGATCACCAGTTATTCTGAACTAAGATATGAACAAATCATCTTTAATGTTGGTGGCACTTATAACTTCACTGATACCTTTTATACAACGGTATCAGGCACCTACGATGTGTTCAATATGGATGATGAATATGTCTATGGTGATGAAGATGGAAAATCCTACTATGGTTATGCAGGGATCGGTTGGAATTTCTAATTTTCAGATAAACTTTGAAAGTTGAATATTTATTTAGCCCGGCTGGCAACAGTCGGGCTTTTTTAATGTAAAAGTAATAACGGATATTTTTTACCACAGAGACACAGAGAAAAACTG
>QNBK01000446.1 GCA_003644105.1 Spirochaetota bacterium
GTCAACGACAATCGCTTGGCTCACATCGGACCGCGATACGAGGGCATCGTGACCAAGGTGAACGCCACCGTAGGCGACGCCGTTAAGGAAGGTCAAATCCTGGCAGTGGTTGAAAGTGATGGTACCCTGGCTACTTATGAGCTGAAAACCTTCATCTCCGGCACCATCATCGAGAAACACATGACCCTGGGAGAACCTGTGTCCCGGGAGAACGCCGGCTTTGTGGTGGCCGATCTGAGCACGGTCTGGATCGACATCACCGTCTATCAGCGGGACCTGGACCTGATCACCGTAGGCAAAGAGGCCACTTTCCGAACCAGTTCCCAGGACCGGACCTATTCGGGAAAGATCAGCTACATTACACCCGTGGTGGACAAGCACACCCGGACCGCAACCGCAAGAATGGTCGTCTCCAATCCAGACGGCTACTGGAAGCCCGGCATGTTCATAATGACTGAAGTGGTAACCGAAAAGATCGACGCCGCTGTTGTCGTACCCGCCACCGCCGTACACACCATGGAAAACAGCCCGGTGATTTTCGTTGAAACCAGCGAAGGGTTCCATCCCCAGCATGTCACCATCGGACGCAAAGGCAGCACACAGCTGGAAATTCTGTCGGGACTGGAAGCCGGCGAACGTTATGTGTCGGTCGGCGGTTTCGTCATGAAGGCAGAACTTGGCAAGGACTCTCTTGGCGAAGGCCACGAACACTAGGAGGTGGATATCATGTTGGACAAAATCATAGAATTCAGCTTGCGTAACCGTATTGTCATTGTTGTGGCCGCCCTAATCATGATGGGAGCGGGATACTATTCCTACACGAAACTTCCAGTGGACGCCTTTCCCGACGTCTCGCCCAATCTGGTCCAGGTCTTCACCGTGACCGACGGTCTGGCGCCCGAGGAAATCGAGAAATACGTGACCTATCCAGTGGAGGCCGCCATGGCCGGGCTCCCTGGAGTGGAAAAGGTTCGATCTGTTTCCAATTTCGGCCTTTCGGTGGTGAACATCTATTTTGAGGACGGGATGAACATCTATTTCGCCCGGCAGCTCGTTGGCGAAAGGCTGACCCAAGCCCGGGAACAGATTCCCGCAGGTTTTGGCGATCCGGAGATGGGCCCAATTTCCACGGGCATGGGGCTGGTTCTCTTTTACTATCTGGAGGACACCACTGGCCAGTACTCATTGGAGGAATTGCGTTCGATCCAGGACTGGCTGATCAAATTCAATCTACAAACCGTTCCCGGGGTCACCGAGGTCTTGGGCATCGGCGGCTTCGAAAAGCAGTTTCACATAGAGGTCCACCCGGAGCAATTGCTGCGTTACGGTGTGACCCTGGGCGATGTCATCCAGCGGATCAGGGCCAACAACCTGAACGTCGGCGCCCAATTCATCGAAAAAAACTCCGAGGAATTTGTCGTTCGCTCCATCGGTCTGGCTCGTGATATGGACGACCTGCGGGATATCGTCATGCGAACCGAGAACGGCCGGCCGATCTATTTGGCCGACCTGGCCGAGGTCAAGGTCGGTGGTGCCATCCGGCGGGGTATGCAGTCCCGCAACGGCACAGGTGAAGTGGTCGCCGGCCAGGTAATCAAACTGTTCGGGGCCAACAGTTCCGCGGTCATCGAACGGGTCGAGGAAAGGCTGGCCGAGATCAACAAGATCCTGCCCGAAGGCCTGAACATCGTCCCGTACTACGAGCAGAAGACCCTGGTTCAGGCAGCAGTTAAGACAGTAACAGACGCCCTGCTTCAGGGCGTGCTGCTGGTGGCATTGGTCCTGCTGATCTTCATGGGCGGAGTCCGACCCAGTATCGTGGTCGCGCTTTCTCTCCCCTTTTCCGTACTCTTTGCCTTCCTGATGATGGGCCGCATGGGCATGACGGCGAACCTGATGTCCCTCGGAGGATTGGCCATCGCCATCGGCATGATGGTCGACGGCACCATCGTCATGATAGAAAACGTGGACCGACACCTGCGGGACAGCGACCCGGACAAATCAAAGATCCAGGTGATATCGGCCGCCTGCCGGGAAGTGGCCCGTCCCATCCTGTTTGCCATCGGCATCATCATCCTGGTTTTTGTTCCCCTGTTCACCCTGCAGGGTGTCGAAGGCAAGACATTCCGGCCCCTTGCCTACACGGTAGCTCTGGCCATGCTCGGCTCATTGATTTTCGCCATCGGCGTTGCCCCCATGCTGAGCAGCTTCTTCATGAAACGACCCCGGCCGGGGCAAAACCAGGGTGAAGCCCGAATGGTGCGCTGGCTACTTGTGCCCTACCGGCCGTTAGCCCGGTTTTTCGTGGACAACCGCTGGGCTGCTGTGGTCATTGCCGGCGGACTGCTGGTCCTCGGCGCGGTGGTCGTGCCCCAGTTGGGCTCCGAATTCACGCCACGGCTTCAGGAGGGAACCATCGTGGTGCGCTTGACCATGGTGCCTTCCATCGCCCTGACCGAAAGCGAAAAGATGTCGGCCATCGTAGAGCGCAGACTGATGAAGATCCCCGAAGTCAGGGAAGTGGTCAGCAGAATCGGGCGCGGAGAAGTGGGGGCCCATACCGACCCGGTCAACAGCGCGGAGATCTTCGTCATTCTCCACCCCCAGGACCAATGGCGGACAGCCGAAAATCAGGAAGATATCGAAAATCTGATCCGTGAGGAAATCGGTAATGTGCCTGGAGTTCTTGTCA